>CANHJR010000082.1 GCA_947461165.1 Saprospirales bacterium
ATTTCATTTTGTCCGTCGGTTGAATTGGAAGAATTGATTGTAGCCTTGGAGAAAAATGAAAAACACCGAGGGAAAACGCTCTCCGATGTAATTGCGGAATTAGAAACAAATTGGATTATTCAAGAATTAAATTTATGGACATATGAAAGAGAGACTCGATGAGTATTTTGTATTTGAAGATGGCGAACCTAATCCGGAATATCTTATCACGTCAATTGCCGAACAGGGCTATTCGCTAGAAACAGCACTGGCTGATCTGATTGATAATTCAATCTCCGCTAATGCTGATAAAATTGAAATTTTGACTGATCTTTCAAAAGCGGAATGTTTTTGTTTGTACATAACCGATAATGGAGACGGAATGACTCCGGAAGAACTTGCATTAAACATGAGGTTCCCAAGTAGTTCTTTAAAGAGAACTAGAAACAAATCCGACCTGGGGCGTTTCGGGCTGGGATTAAAGACAGCTTCTTTTTCCCAGACGAGAAAATTAACGGTGATATCCAGAAAAGCTCATGGTGAATATGCTGCTCGAACCTGGGATGTGAATTATTTACAATTAACTGGAAAATGGAGGATAATAGTTAATTCAATTGAGGAGATTAACGCCATTCTCTTTAATTACAGGAAGTGTTCTGCTGATTACGGAAACCAGTTCGATGGTTTTGAACCAAGTACTTTAGTGGTCTGGCATGGATTATACAAATTCGAGAATTTCATCGAGCATAAAAACCGTTCTAACGCTCTAATAGAACAACTTAAAAACAACACGCGAGAGTATTTGGGTATTGTGTTTCATCGATACATGCAGAATAAGGAGAAACCGCTCTTGATTAGAATTAACCATTGGCTGGTAGAATATTTCGATCCCTTTCCAATTGAAAAGCGGAAAGATCTGAGGTCTGCAGGATATTTTGAGAGTATGTATAAAGGTGATCTCTTCAAAGTAGAAGCGTTTGTTCTACCATCAATCGCAATCAAGGAGGAAAAACAACATGGAGGTTGGGTTACTCCGAACAGGAACCTAATGGATCTCGAGGGAATTTACATTTACAGGGGTAATCGGATAATTTATTTTGGAGGATGGAATAAGCTCATAAAAAGAGAGGCCAATCTAAAACTAGCCAGATTAAAGGTTGATGTCGGAAATCTTAATGACGATGCACTACAGTTGAATGTGGCCAAATCCAAAATATCAATCCCATATGAGCTTCAGAGAGGGTTTCTTGAAAAGGTTGCATCCCTTCGTGCGGAAGCCAAAAAGGAGTACTTTAATCACGGAATCAGAGATGTAAGTTCTACTAGAAATGAGGGTAAGGAATCTGTTTTTAATAAAGTAATTACCAGTAAGCATGGGGCAGTTCTTGAACTAAACACAGAGTACCCTGGAATAAAATCATTCATGGAAAGCCTAACTCCCGAGCAGTATAGACAGTTCAAGCTGATACTGCAACTTGTTAACGTGTCCAGTAACAGGCTGTTGGCCAAGCACGAGGACAAGGAAATTACTGGTGTGGTAGAAAAAGACAAAATTGAAATAAGTATTATTGTCAAATATGTCAACCAGTTAAAAGCCGCCGGATTTGATAGAGAAAAGATCATTGAACTCGCCTTCAAAGACCTTGGTTTTAGAGATAGTAATTTACCAGTTGAATTAACCGAAATTTTAAAAAAAGAATGAGGAACAAAATAGAATACATATTCGGACTAATTGATGGATTTGCAAAGCAATTCAAATTGAATAACAAGGGGATTTTAACAAGTAATTTTACTAGTGACCCTGAGCTGAAATCCAAATTAGGAAAGCTTTTTAGAGGACATGAAATGATGCAGATTGAGATGGGGCTCACAACCTGGGGAGGTGAAACCAATGATGTTGATTTTGAATCATTTTTCGACGTAGCATTAAAGGAGTTTATGGCCTGCACTACAATCGAAGCGTCCTCAAGTACAACACTTAAGAAATCAAAAAAAACCTGGTTGGACGAAAAGAAAATTCATGATTTCGACTGGGATAAGGGGCCTATGGATAGTTACAGAGAACGGTATTTCAGGTATCTGTCACTTTCCGGTCGATCGGAGGAAGAGATACTCGAAGTGAAAAAGTCAACTCTGAGTATACTTGAAGGATTTGGTAATCCTGCCGATTCTGGAGCATTCTTTAAAAGAGGAATGGTTGTAGGAAGTGTTCAATCCGGAAAGACAGCCCATTTCAACGGGGTTATTAACAGTTCCATAGACATGGGGTATAAACTCATTATTGTTTTATCGGGAATTATGGAAGACCTTCGGTCACAAACTCAGAAAAGACTGGAAAAGGAAGTTTTGGGCCCTCTCGTTGGACAAGAGTATATTGGAGTTGGTAAAGTATGTCGGATGGAGCCTGATCCATCAGCTAATTGGAAAGGCATGAAAGTTCAGGTGCATTCTGTCACCTCGCGCAAAACAGACTTTAATCAGCAAATTGCAGCCGGTAGTGCTCAAATTGAGAAAACAAATATTCTTGTTGTTAAAAAAAATGTATCTGTACTTAAGAATATTTTATTCTGGTTAAAGAAATACGTGAATGTTGAGAATCCCATAATAAAACATCCATTGCTAATTATTGATGATGAGGCTGATAATGCCTCTCTCAATAATATGGGGCATAAAGGAAGAGAATATGCCACTAAAATCAATGGTGAAATAAGGGCTATTCTAGGTCTGTTCGAAAAAAAAACCTACGTCGGATATACCGCAACTCCATTCGCAAACATTCTTCAATACAAAAATGAAGAGCCTTCGGTTCCAATCAAATTGAAATCTGGCGGTAAGGAGTTTGAATTTAATTTATCCGAAGACCTTTTTCCGGATGATTTTATAGAGCTGCTCTACCCCTCTTCGCAATACATTGGAATTAAACACTTTTTTGATACAAAAAATCAAGAGACTCGAAAGATAGATCCGCTAATTGCCAAACCAATACCAGATAGTGACTACATAAATTCATTTCCACCTAGATTCATTAAAGATACGAATCCACTTCAAACCACTACATCTAAGGAACGAGGAACAAGGGCGGCTACTAAGTATGACCCCTATCCCCAAGTTTTACCAGAATCTCTGAAAGAGGCGGTAAGATGCTATATACTGGCTATTGCGATTAGAGATTGTAGGGACCATGCCATGAATAACTCTAAGTTTTATCAGCCACACAATACCATGCTTATACATATAAGCAGGTTCGGTGAATGGCAAAATAGAACAAAACACCTACTTAAAAAATATTTGGATGAACTAAACATTGAGATAAACAAAGGCTATTCTTCACCTATATATGAACTTTTCAAATTCACTTGGGATAAGCACTATGCGCCAACAGTTGGTAACATAAGAGAGAGATATCTTGACACGGATAAATACCACGATGACTATATGGTTCCATTGGATTATGAAAACTTTATTAAATCCGGCATAGCCAGAGCTATCGACGGTATTGAAGTGCGAGCCATCAATAGTTCATCTGAAGGTGAGAACTTATCATATCCAGCCCTGGAAGACTCGGATTTTGAGCGAAAAAAATACATAGCTATAGGGGGTAACAGATTATCGAGAGGTTTCACGCTTGAGGGTTTAACAATTAATTATTTTCTTAGAGCTACTGACAACGCAGACACTCTAATGCAAATGGGCAGATGGTTCGGCTATAGGATCGGTTACTTGGACTGCTGTAAACTTTTTACTACACCTTATAACATTGAAAAATTCCATGAAGCTTCACTTATTATGGAAGATTTGGAAATGAAATTCGAACAGCTCGCTAAACTCCCGGATAAAACACCACGCGACTTTACAATATGGATCAAGAACAACCCCGATATAATCAAGCTAACCAGAGGAAATTTTCTACGTAATTTAAAAACAATGACGCTTGATTTTGGAAGCCGCATTCAACAGTCTTCTCAATTCAGACTAGACAAAAATCGAATTGTTGATTCATGTAGTTCATTCAAAAAATTAGCAGTAGACTTAATATGGAATACAACTGAAAAGCCAGGATATGTAATTCATAGAACAAACCAAGAGGGTCTTAAAAAATTTCTAGATTTTGCGGAATTAGAGATCAATACGATGCTCAATTTGAATATAATCGGTCTAAGGGGCTATCTTCAAGAATGCAGAAAGAAAAATAAGCTAAGTGACTGGATTATAGCAGTAAAGAATACCGAAAGAGGAGATGGAGGTGCTCTGGAACCGGATGTTTTGGGACTTGGATTTAAAATTAAACAAACTGTTAGACGTGGTCCTGAAGAGGGGTCAAGCGCAGCTGATTTTTTGCTTGAGCAAGACATTTTCAAGGTGAGGAATGCACAGATAATCAGTGCTTCTGATTTCTCCATTGGTCTGGAAGAGTCTGAAAAGAAAAATGCAATTAATGAATTTAGATTGGAAAGGGAAAAACAACTACTCTCCACAAAAGAGTATCAGAACGACCCTAAGGGAGCCAAAAAGAAGGCCGCGGAAACAATGATTCCAGATTTTCAATACAGGAAATTTATGTCTGAAAGGACCGGAATTCTTATGATATACCCGCTTCAGCTTTCAAAGGTTTTTGCAACAGAAGACAAACATAGTTCAGATGATTACGAGGCAAAACTATCAAAATACGGACAGGATAAAAATCTTATTGAGCTTAATATTCCATTATTAGGATTTGCTATAGGGTTTCCGGATTTAAGAGATGTAGAAGGAGGGATTTTCGTGACAAGGCATCTTGTTAAAGAAATAGAAGATATGACTTTCGAAGAATTGAAGACCTACGTAGAAGACAAGAATATTTCAATTGACCTTTCAAGCGATTGGGATAAAAAGTCCTTGCTTGAAGAGATAATTGAAATTGAAGGAGCCTCGGGCGAAGAGGAATTTGATGACGAACTTGGTGACATTTAAAACCCTTTTTTATGACTGGCCAACAACTTGAAGAAAAATGGAAGGACATTGAACTTCCTAAAACAGCAAAATATTCATATCAGAGAATCGATATTCTATGTGTTCCTGAACTTCGAGTCGGCAGATCTGTCAAAGGGAACAGATGTGTCATTCTGAAAATGAAGTCAGATTTGAAATTTAATTTTGCCGACGAAGAAAAAGAAAATCTTAGGACTTACTACGACAAAAGTGAGAGCTCGCTTGTTCTTGAATTAATTGATCCATTTTATAATCGATTCTTTGCAGATCTGGTAATTTCACTCTATCAACTAATCAAAGACATAAGGAACGAAGATGAGTCAACCAGAATTTTTATTGAAACAGTGCGATACTGGGCTGATTTTTTGAGTGCAAAACGTGGTAATTATTTGTCTGAAGAAGTCATACAGGGTTTGTATGGAGAACTAATATTCTTGGAATATATGATCGATAATTCGGATGAGCTAATCAATAATATTCTGGAGTCATGGAGAGGCCCCTATGGTGCCAACCAGGACTTTCATTACAGCGAAAAAAATGTTGAAGTCAAATCAAAAAGAACAAACAGTAATATCATAAACATTGCTTCTGAGTATCAACTTGAGTTAGAACAAGGAAAAAAACTGGAACTTGCGGTCATATCCATAATTTCATTAAGTGAAGGTGGAGATACTTTGAAACTAATCGTTGATAGAATCAGAGAAAAAACGATCTTGGCCGGAGGGCTTGTGTCTATATTAAAAGATGCTCTTTTCGAGAAGAAATTAAATTTCACGAATATCGAAGACTACAATATCTACCGGTTCAGGGCAGAATCGATAGAAATTTATGATTGTGCAAATGAAGATTTCCCAAAAATAACGAAAAGTAGAATACATCATGCACTTCAAACGGTTTCATATCAGCTTGCAATAACATTAATTGACCCGATTTTCAAAGTTAAAACAATAGATTTAAGATGAACATTAAGGAGCTATTTAAATTCAGAAGAGAACTTCTCGAAAATACCATTGACGAAAATGGATTCTTATCATTAGATTCCGTTGTGGAATATGTGCTTCCAAGTCTTGTTGAAACAAAACTTATTGAATCCATTGAAATAAATACTGTTCCTTTCAATTCTGCATATGCTATTGCTGGATACAGCGAAAACGAATCCGGTGAAAGA
>CANHJR010000083.1 GCA_947461165.1 Saprospirales bacterium
CAAGTCAGATGCTTCTAAGCGAATCAGTATACTCGTTCCCGCCAGAAATGAAGAAGCCAATATCTCAAATATTATAAACGATGTTTTAGCTCAGGAATATGAAAACTGGGAATTATTGATCCTAGATGATGATTCTGACGATCATACTCGGCAGATTGCTCAAATGATGTCCTCACAAGATCAGCGGATAACTGTTTTGTATAGCAAGACACTTCCTGATGGCTGGTTGGGAAAGAATCATGCTTGTCATAGACTGGCTCAGGAGGCAACAGGTGCCTGTCTTTGTTTTCTTGATGCTGATGTTCGTATTACTCCTCATTTCTTGAATGAAGCCATGCATTTTATGGAAAGTAATCCATTAGATATGTTTTCGATATTTCCAAAACAAATTATGCTATCCAAAGGCGAAGAGATAACGGTACCACAGATGAACCAGATTTTGCTGAGTCTACTGCCGCTCCCACTGGTTCAGAAGTTCTCAAACCCTTCGCTAGCTGCTGCAAATGGTCAGTGTATCTTCTATCAAAAAAAATCATATCTATCCCTACTACCTCATCAATATTTAAAAAATGAAAAAGTAGAAGATATCAAGATTGCCCGTTATTTTAAGTCTAACAACCAAAAAATTGCCTGCCTTGCCAGCGTTGATTCTATCTCTTGTAGAATGTATACATCATATACCGAGGCTATCAATGGATTTGCCAAGAATGTAATCGAATTCTTCGGAGGATCCTTTCTTTTGGCCATTATTTACTTTCTGACGACAAGTTTTGGATGGATTATCATTGGGCTAAAAATGGGGTTTTGGTTGATGATTTTAGCTCTCATTTTAGATTTATCGACGAGATCGATCATTAGTCTTACAAGCAATCAATCTCCTATCAGAAATATATTTTACAGCCTTTCGCAACAGCTTGCACTCGGTCATATGATTCTCAAATCTGTGACCTTCAAATTGTACCTCAAGGAGACCTGGAAGGGTCGAACCATAAACTAAATAAATTATGACAAAGAAAAAAGTAATCATCGTAGGCTCAGGAGTCGCTGGCTTGGCATCCGCCCTCCGGCTCAATCACGCAGGCTATGAGGTAGTCGTCATAGAAAAGCATCATCAGGCTGGCGGACGACTCAATCGCATCGTAAAAGATGGGTTCACCTTCGATACTGGACCTAGTTTTTTTAGTATGTCCTATGAGTTTAGATCGTTTTTCAAAGAGTGTGGATTAGACTTGCCATTTGAGGCTATAGCCCTAGATCCCCTCTACACTGTGCATCTTGCAGGATCCGACACGCCATATCACTTGTACAAGGATATTCAGAAATTATCCAAACAATTTGAGGCCGTTGAGCCTGATTTTGAAAAAAAGATGAATCATTACTTATCCAAATCTGGCAAGCTCTTTCACGATACCTTCAACCCTGTTATCCGTAATAATTTTGACAATTTATTTCAATATGTTCAAAAATTAGCGCGGGTAAACTTGATTCATGTTCCGGTTTTGACCCGAACGTTTTGGGAAGAGATTTGTCGCCATTTTGATTCGAAAGAGGCGCGAGAAATAATCTCATTGGTCGGTTTTTTTCTTGGGAGAACACCTTTTGATACCATGGGCATATATTCTCTCTTATCTTATACTGAATTCGTACATGATGGCTATTATAATGTCAAGGGAGGAATGTATGAGATTGTCCATAGTATGGTTAAGATTCTAGAACAAAGAGGTGTCCAAATACAGTATAATACCGAAATTGTTTCCCATACATCTACAACAAACCAGCTGACCGCTGTCATCGATCAGCACGGAAATGCGCATACGGCTGATCATTTTATCATTAATTCTGATGCGGCAGCCTTTAGAGGTGAGGTTTTTGGGAGAAAATCGTATAGCAAAAAAAAACTGGACAAAATGAGCTGGACGATGGGTTATCTCACAATATATCTTGGAATCAATATCAAGCTCAAGGATATCAATCATCACAATTATTATCTTGGCAGCAACTATGAACAGTATAAATCGGATGTCAAGAATCACGATTTAAAAGGCGAAAAGCCATATTATTATGTCAATGTCTTGTCCAAAAACAATCCAGATTGTGCACCTGAGGGCTGCGAAAGTTTGTTTTTTGTATGCCCTGTTCCAAATCTGAATGACAAGCCAAACTGGGATGACCAAAATGAAATCGTAGATAGTTTGATTCGGGATTTTTCAGAACGAAATGGAATAGATATTTTTCCAAGTATCATTAGCAAAACAGTTTACACGCCTTTGGATTGGAAATCACAGTTTAATTTGTACCATGGAAGCGGCTTGAGTCTCTCTCCTAGTATGTTTCAGATTGGTGTTTTTAGACCCAAAAATTTTGATGAAGTATATTCTAACACCTTCTACGCGGGTGCATCGACGGTGCCAGGTTCCGGAATCCCGATGGCCTTGATCAGTGCGGAGTTAGTATGCAAGCGAGTTTATGCTTTTGACAATGCATAAAAACATTAAGATTAGCCTTCATAAGATAGAAACAATACAGATACATTTTGATTCTATCCATTAAAAGCCATTTGAATGATTTTCAAACACTTTGAAATTAGAATTGATTGAATTAAAGTTATTTTTTTCGATCAATTCCACTCTAAAGTCGCTAAGTTTGTATTGTGATTAGAATCTTGAAAATAGTTATTGTATCAAGTCTTCTTGGATTGTTTGTGTTTCCACAGATAATCCGAGCTCTGCATACCCACAGTCATACTATCTGTTTTGAAAAAAGTACACAGCATTTCCACGTCTTGACTGAGAAATGTGAACTTTGCGAGTACAAATGGAATGAATTTACCTATCAAAAAAAACCTGTTTTTAATTTTTTTAAGGAAAAATTATTTACTCCTGTTTCTAATTTTAGGAATATAGTTTTGTGTTCTGTGGCCATTGCGCTTCAGAACAAAGGTCCGCCAGTATTTTAAAATCCTAAGCGGTATTATCTGCCGCAAATCTTATTTCCAAAAATTTATTTTTTGTTCAAGACTAGTCCAATAAGGATTGGGTACGAACATAGATTCCTATTTAATAATAAACAACATTCAAATGAAAAAACGATTATTCATATTCACCTTAATACAAATTTTTATCTCATCTTGTAGCAAAGACTCTCATTCACACAATGATCAAGAAAGCATCAACAAAATAACCGTAGATTTGGTTTCGGCTAGTCATACTGCCATGTTTAGCTTCGAAGACAAAGACGGCGATGGTGGTTTGAGTCCTATCCTAAGAGCAGATAGCCTCAAGACAAATCAAACCTACACTGCAACCATCAACGTATTCAAATTTGAAAACAATGCTTGGATAGAAACGACAGACGAAATATTACGTGAAGGAATAGATCATCAATTCTTTTTCGCTGCAACAGCCAATGCATTAGAAACGAACTATGCAGATCTAGACGTCAATGGAAAGCCAATCGGTTTGAAAAGCACCTGGATTACGAAATCTGCAGCCGCTGGAAAACTCAAACTAACTCTTCTTCATGGGCCAAACAAATCTGCAACAGGAGCAGCAACAGGCGACAAAACGAATGCTGGTGGCGAAACAGACGTCGAAATAGAATGGGATGTCAAAATCAATTAAAATCATTCTCTTTTTACTATTGCCCTGCCTTGTCCTCAGTCAAGGTAGGGTTTTTTCTATCCAAGGGGTCATTCTCGATAAAAACATAGGGCAACCGCTCTCGGAGGCCGCAATTATCGTGCTAGAAACTCAACAAAAAGTCATCACTAATGAAGATGGAAAATTTATTATACATAATTTGCAACCTGGCAACTATCATCTTGGAATTTCACATTTAGGCTGCAAAAGTTATCGGACAAGCATACATTTATTGAGTGACACAATTATCAATTTCACCATTGAACATTATCACGAACATATTCAAGAAGTTAAAGTACGATCCAGCTCCAAAGGGATTTCAAAGTCCATATCTGCGCAAACGATCATCGAAAATAGTGAAAAAAATCTAGGAAATCTCCTGGAGACAACAATTGGTGTCAGAAGTCTCAAAACAGGAAATTCAATCGCAAAGCCCACCATTCAAGGCCTATATGGCAACAGGCTTTCTATTCTCAACCATGGCATTGCGCAAAGTGGTCAACAGTGGGGAAATGATCATGCGCCGGAAATAGATCCAATATCCTCAACAAGCATAAAAGTAGTCAAAGGAGTTTCTGCCATAGAATACAAAGCAGTAAATATGGGTGCATTGATTATTTTAGAATCAGAACCAATAACAAATGACCCTCACTTGCATGGACAATCAACGATACATTTTGAATCGAATGGAAATGGCATTGGAGCCAATACTTTGCTCGAAAAAACAAATAAAAATATTGCTTGGCGTCTTGGTACGACAGTCAAAAGATCGGGTGACAGATCAACTCCCGACTACTATCTCAAAAATACAGGCACAGAAGATCTTAATTTCAACTTGAACCTAGAAACAACATTATGGAAAAGCTGGAATACCCGAATCATAGCAAGTTCTGTCAATACAAAAATGGGAATACTAAGAGGAGCAAGTATCGGGAATCTAACGGATCTTCAGATCGCTATGAATAGAGAAACACCCCTTTTCACCGAGGAAAATTTTAGCTATTCCATAAGTCCTCCTAGACAGACAGTCAATCATTTTTTCTTAAAACTGCAAAGTACCAAATTATTATCTGACAAGCGAAGCATTCAATTAGCTTATTCTAGCCAAGTCAATCTGCGAAGAGAGTATGATGTCCGTCGCGGAAACAGGTCGGAAATACCCGTTTTAGATTTATCTCAATTTTCAAATTATTTAGAGGCAAAATATACAATCCAACACCAGTCATCTTCAACAAAATTTGGAATTCAAGCAAACTATATTGAAAATCTCAATGACAATAATACGGGTGTAAGCCCCTTGATCCCAAACTACAATTCAATAGAACCTGCGATTTTTCTTACTCATCATATTTATTTACCAAAAAGTCAGTACCAAATAGGATTTCGCTACGACCCAATGTTTCAAAGTGTGTTCACCTACGATCAGTTATTACAAGAAAAAAAGTCCTTTTCACATTCGTTTCATAATATAACCCTGGCAGGTGAATACAGTCATCAATTCTCACCACATACCAGTTTTAAATTAAACTCGGGATTTACTGCACGAAACCCAGGAATCAATGAAATGTATTCATTTGGACTGCACCAAGGAGTGAGCAGTATCGAAGAGGGCAACATAGACCTAAAGCCTGAGCTATCATTTAAAACAACAGCACAATTCACGACAGATTGGAAAGAAAAAATCAGATTCGAGGTACTTGGTTATTTTCACAATATCAATAATTATATCTATTTAAAGCCAGCTGATCAATATCGACTCACCGTAAGAGGTGCATTCCCGGTTTTCAGATATGATCAAACACACGCCCAAATCATTGGAATTGATGGTACTATTTCGGCTGAAATCAGTAAACGAATTCAATGGAATCTAGGCTATAATCTCATTAGTGGATACGATCGGACTCAGAATCTTGCATTGATTTATATTCCTTCCAATTCATTACAATCAACACTAAAGCTAAATTGGGCCAAATTTAAAAAACTGGAAAACCTACAGTTAGAATTGAGTGGAAGACATATTGCAAAACAAATAGACATCCTTCCTAGTCAAGACTTTCTTGCGCCACCAGGAGCCTATACCCTCTTTGGATTAGCGTGCAGCGCTGAAAAACAACTGAAAAAACTCCGCGTCAAAGTCTTTATAAAGCTGGAGAACCTCCTAAATTCAAGATTCAGAGAGTATTTAAACCGACAACGATATTTTGCTGACGAGCTTGGTCGTAATTTTGTTATTGGCGTTCATTTCAATTACTAATTGATGCGTGAAAACTAGTCTGTTTTAAAAAAAGCAACTAATTCGATAATAATTTCAACACGTTACCCACGATATTCATTGAAAATATGTTTGTATAATACAACAGCCCATACATAGTTTCATCTCTTTGCATTACCAACAATAAAAAAAACTGTTGACAAGTTGTTAATTGTATCTATATTTGCGTAAAATAAAGAAATATGACACA
>CANHJR010000084.1 GCA_947461165.1 Saprospirales bacterium
CTAGGATGCAGGATTGAGTTTTCAGCTATATATAGATTGGAGTCATTGACCGCAACGCCATACCATAGGAAGTTTGAAAATATTACTGGATTGGTCATCGTTTTCGTCGTCTTTATGTTTTCTGCAATAAGGGAATCTTCAAACATCTTATTCACCTGGATCTTGTTATAAGCGGTATATCCTAGATATCCAAAGCAATAGATAAGGGCACCGGTCATGATTTTTTTTCGAACAGGATTCAATTTATGAAGGAATAAACCAATGATCAAAAGTATGAGCATCGGAAGCGTGAAAAATAGATCAGCAATAGCTATATTATTCCAAGAGTAAGGGTGCTCTGTCAAAGGTAGAAAAATTCTGGTTCCATAATTTGTGCAAACATCGAGAAGGGAATGCCCCCAAAGACATGCCAGAAAAAGTGAAAGCCAGCGCTTAAATGGAATTTCCCTTTTCTGAAAAATTTTATAGAAAATCCAAGCTAAAGGAAATGCATAGATCGTTTCCCAAATCAATGAATGTGTGTGTCCTCGATGATGACACATATACATCCACGGATCTTTGAGTCCGGTATAAAAAAGATCAAAATCAGGGATCGATTTGGCAAAAGCACCAATCAAAGCAGCTTTTCGGCCAATTTTACTTCCTACAGTGACTTCCCCTATAGCGGCACCAATGACAATATGTGTAAGAGAATCCATGTATCTGATTTATAAACTACAAATCTACTGTTCTCCAATCAAATTCAACCAATTTTGAATCAATCGTTTGCCATCAGGTGTTCCTATAGATTCTGGATGGAATTGAAATGAATAAAGTGGATATTTGCGGTGCTTCAAGCCCATGATTTCATCATTGTTGTCGCAACAGATTATGGACAATGGGGATGCTGTCTGATGATCCACCGTCAAAGAATTATAGCGCATAGCCATCATAGGATTAGAAATTCCTTCAAATATGGTTTCATTACCTACTTGAATTTCAGTGGCGATACCATGCATTGCTTCTTTGGAGCGGATGATACTGTGATTAAAAAATTCGCCAATTGCCTGGTGCCCAAGACATATTCCAAGAATTGGAATTGAGGTGTAAAATCGCTCTATTATTTCATTCAAAATAGTAATATCAGAAGGTCTTTTTGGGCCAGGCGACAAGACGATCCCATGATAATTAGACAAATTCTCAGTTTCTATATCCTGATGGTGAATGACATCCACAGCTGCTTGACATTCTTTGATAAGATTGGCTATATTAAGCGTGAAGGAATCTTCACAGTCTACAAGTATAATCTTCAACAATCTTTTTGCTTAAAATGGACTACTGAAAGCGGTATCTGATATAAAACTAGGGTCGTCAAAACTGAGAAGATAAGCTTTTAGTTGTGCAGTTCGAACGGGATCTAAATTAATACCACCTTGAAATCTTTTCTCCATCAACACATCAATATTGCCATTGATTTTGATCCCACGGCTATAATGTTCAAGTACCGCATCCAAATTTGGGATACGGCCATCGTGCATAAATGGAGCGGTATAACTCAGATTTCTTAGAGCAGGTGTTCTCATCTTGCTATTATCACTAGCATTTCCTGTTACTTTGCCAAAGCCGAAGTCTTTAAATTTTGAAGGATCTTGAAAGCTATCTAGTCCGTTGTTGTGAAATAGATTGTCCGTCATCTGTGGTAGTCCCTGTATGGCGCCATGGCAGTGAAAGCAGTCTCCGTCCTCTGATTCAAAAAGTATTTTTCCTTGTTGAGCTTGTGCCGAAAGATATTTATTGACGTTTCCTTCCTTCATTCCGCGATCCACTGGTGAGTTTGCTGAAATCATCGTTCGAATAAAACTAGCCAAACATTTAGCAATCATATCCTCGGTTGGATTGTCAGTATTGAATGTCGACCGAAAGAGCTCCTTGTAATCGTATCGGCCAAAGAGGCGTGATTTAATATATTCTGTTTTGAAGTTTTGTTCATCTTTCAAGGCATCTAGGCAAGTCGCTTCTAGAGTATTCGTTCGACCATCCCAGAAATAATTAGATGTGAAGGCTAGATTGAATAAAGGCATTGAATTTCTTTTAGTGGTCCCGCCGTGGACCTTTGTGTCTAGGGCTTTGTCACTGGCAAAGGCAAGCTGTTGCTTATGACAAGACGCACAGGATATCAATTGATCCTCTGACAAGGCTTTATCGTAAAATAGCATTCGACCAAGCTTGATTTTATTGATGGTCAGTGGATTGTCAGCAGGAATCGATGGCTGAGGAAAATGACTTGGCTTTGTGATCGTATATGGTGAATCATTCTCTGAAACGGGACAGTCACTGCATGAGGTGATCCCTGTCAATAAGGCAAGTAGGGTTGCAAGAAAGTAAAGCGATTTTTTCATAGGATTCAAATGGGTATTCTATCACAAATATACGCAATCACAAATCATATATTGTTTAAAAAAAATCACTGCTTGAGGGCTGACTTCAAATGCCGATCATACATGACGATGCATCCTGAGTTGGAGACATTATACATGCCATTTGGAAGTTCGATCATTTGGTGGCATTTCTTGCGTGCTTCTGCTGTCAATCCGATATCTTCAGCACCAAGAATGTATATGCATCGAGAGAGGTGGGTGTAGGTTTCAATTTTTTCACTTCGCTCATCGAGCTCCACACCTACTAATCTACAATCATATGGCATGGCGTCATAGAATTCCTCGAAAGTCTTGTAATAATAAAATGGGATACTCTTAAATGCGTGACTCGTATCGCTTTGTTGCTTGGCTATTCTGGTGCCAATTGTGAATATGAAGCTAGCGCCAAGGATATTTGCTGATCGCCAAAGCGAACCAACATTCATTTCTGTTTTTGGATTCATGATGCCAATTCCAAAATATCCGTTTTCTCTCATGTTTTGATTGCTGTAATGTAAAAAAAAGGCGATGAAATTATTCATCGCCTTCGTATAATTAGGTTGTGATTAAATACTAGTATCGGTATGCTTCTGGTTTGAATGGCCCTTCTACTTTGACACCGATATACTCGGCTTGATCAGGTCTTAGAGTTTCCAATTCTACACCAATTTTTTCTAAGTGAAGCATGGCTACTTTTTCATCGAGGTGTTTTGGAAGAACGTAAACATCATTTTTATATGAAGATCCATTTGTCCATAGTTCTAGTTGAGCTATTGTTTGATTTGTAAATGAGTTGGACATCACAAACGATGGATGACCTGTCGCACAGCCAAGATTTACAAGACGACCTTCTGCCAATACTAGAATTTCTTTTCCATTGATATTATACAAATCGACTTGTGGTTTGATTTCGACTTTTGTTGCTCCGTGGGTTTTGTTCAACCAGGCCATGTCGATTTCATTGTCAAAATGACCAATGTTGCATACGATTGCCTTGTCTTTCATTTTTTCAAATGCGGAACTTGTTACGATATCCTTGTTTCCAGTAGCAGTTACAATGATATCCGCATCTCCTATGCAGTTTTCCAATTTTTTCACTGCAAATCCTTCCATGGCTGCCTGTAGCGCACATATTGGATCAACTTCTGTGACAGTAACACGAACACCAGCACTTTTCAATGATGCTGCAGAACCTTTGCCTACATCACCATATCCACATACGACTGCTGTTTTTCCAGCCATCATGATGTCCGTAGCTCTTCGAATAGCATCTACCAATGATTCATTGCAACCATATTTGTTGTCAAATTTGGATTTTGTAACGCTATCATTGATATTGATCGCAGGAAGAGGCAGGGTTCCGTTTTTCACTCGCTCGTGAAGTCTGTGAACACCTGTGGTTGTCTCTTCAGAGATACCTTTGATATCTTTTACCAATTCTGGATGCTTGTCCAAAACGAGGTTGGTCAAATCACCACCATCATCTAAGATCATATTGAGGTATTTACCACCTTCAAATGCGTTAAGAGTTTGTTCTATACACCAGTCAAATTCTGTTTCATTCTGACCTTTCCAAGCATAAACTGGAATTCCAGCTGCTGCGATTGCCGCTGCTGCATGATCTTGGGTTGAGAAGATATTGCATGAAGACCATGTAACCTCTGCTCCCAGCTCTTTTAGTGTTTCTATAAGCACAGCCGTTTGGATAGTCATATGCAGACAACCAGCAATTCTAGCTCCTGCTAATGGCTTTGATTGTCCATATTCTTTTCTAAGCGACATGAGTCCCGGCATTTCTGCCTCTGCTAGTTTGATTTCTTTGCGACCCCATTCTGCGAGCGCAATATCCTTAACTTTGTAATTCATTGATTGAGTTTGTGATGACATGTTTTGTTGATTTTTCTATTATCAGTTTGCAAAAATATAGGAAATTTTTCGAAACTAGGGAGAAAAAACTTAGATAATGGCATCAAGTTAGAATTTTATCCTTCGAATTAATTTGTTGTGAGAAAAAACGATTGCCGCGAATCATCTCCTTTTTATATTTTATTTATTTAGGTTCAAAAAAGTCAATTTGCTCTACTTTTCTCTTTTTTCCCGGTCGATTTCCTTTATAATTTGAATATCTTGCACTCCAAACAAAAATCATAGATGAGTGTAGGGATTAGTATCAATAAGTATATCGGTTCGTCGGGTTATTGCAGTCGACGAGAAGCCGATGTATTGATAGAAGAGGGAAGAGTGGAACTCAATGGCAAAAAGGCATATCTAACGGATAAGGTCTATGATGGTGATGTGGTGGCGGTTGATAGTTTTCCAATCAATGCTAAAAAGAAACACCACTACATTGCCTTCAATAAGCCAATTGGAGTTACCTGCACAACTGACACCAAGGACAAAACGAATATCATCGATTTTATAAACTTTTCAGAACGTATTTTTCCTATAGGACGTCTGGACAAGGATAGTTCTGGTTTGATCTTATTGACTGATGATGGTGATGTGGTTAATAATATTCTGCGAAAAGAAAACAATCATGAAAAAGAATATCTTGTTCGTGTCAATCGACCTATTGAATCCGATTTTGTCAAGAAAATGACTGCTCCGATGGTCATAGATCGCGTTCAAACCAAACCTTGTAAAGTTAAAGTCACCTCAAAGCATGAATTTCGAATCATTCTGACCCAAGGACTCAATCGGCAAATACGAAAAATGTGTCAGAATCTAGGCTATCGAGTGACGGACCTCATTCGTATTCGTATTATGGATATTCACCTCGGCACAATCAAAATAGGAAAATGGAGAAAGCTTTCGGATGTTGAAATTCAAACAATTAAGAAATAAAAAAAAGCTCCTTTCGAGGAGCTTTTTTCTTGAGATCTAGTTTAAAATCTCCGGTAACCATAGCCATAATGTCTATAATGTCGAGGTCTGTAGGAATATCGAGGATATGGATTGATCAAAACTGGTGCACAATATGAAGGAGGAACAACAATAACGGGCCTTGGTCTCATAGGTCGTTGTACATAGATCGGTTGAACTTGTTGAGCGCATCGCCCACCTTGATTCCAATTTTGACCTTGATCGTACCTGTAGTCATTATAGTCTTGAGTCCGAGTGCCATTATTTCCATAAGAATTGGGATCGTTATAAGGATTGTTATTATCATGATGATTCTGTCTATCACCTTGTCTACGTCGCTGATCGTTTGATCCATAAACATCATCGTCGAAGCCGTCTCTTCTGTTTTGTGCCTGCGAACAGATGGCAAGAAGAACTGTAAGTAGTGTAAGTGTCAAAATGTTTTTCATATCTTTAGATTTTAAATGAATGTCAAAATGTTATTTGAAGCTTGAACGTGATTGCTTACCTACTGTATCTGCAGACTACTTCGGTAATATTCCGCCTTGGCTTCAATATTGAGATAAACGAACGCCAAAAAAGGTTTAGAAAGAATCGATTAAAAAATGTAAATATTGAGGGAAAATCTGGTTCGGCCTTGGTTTATTCTTTCTTTTTTTGAAAATTTATAAATTAAAAATGACCCATTTCTTGTGATCAACAATCCTCATACAAACATATTTGTCATATGCGCTCTTTCTGTCCCATTTCGAAAATTTGAGAGGCTAAAGCGGCTAAATTCGAACAATAAACTTTGAATGAAATCATAACCGATCAATTAAAGA
>CANHJR010000085.1 GCA_947461165.1 Saprospirales bacterium
GCCATAGAAAATTAACTAAGTGGATTGAGACTGATAGAATAGATTCGATAAGAGTTGACGTCTCTATCATAGAAAAACTTGTTAAGAACTTCGATGATATTGACTGCTCGAAAATAAGACGTATGCAATTGATTTTCGCCCAACTTGACCCACTGAATGGTATATGAATCTTCTTTATGAAAATTGGATTGAACGTACTCCAGCATTTTGGACACGGCTTCTTCCTGATCAATGGCGCGAGTGGAGTGAAACAGGAAAGATTGGTTATGAAGCGGGTTTGTTGTGACAAGATCGAGCTGGGTAATGCCCTCAACTTTCTTGAAATTAAAAACCAACTTCGTCACATCGATACCAAGATGAGAAGCAATTTTTTCTTGAAGTGTTTTGACTGATTTGGCCATAATTATATGGACGTAATTATTTCATCTACAATTCCGTATTCTATAGCTTCTTGGGCATCCATCCAATAATCTCTATCAAAATCTTTCAAAATTTTATCGATAGGCTGATTGCAGTTAGCAGCTAAGATCTCTGCTAAGATTTTTCTTGTTTTCACAATTTGCTTTGCGGTGATTTCAAGCTCAATAGCCTGCCCTTGAATGCCTCCTATAGATGGCTGATGAATCATGACACGACCATTTGCGAATATTTTTCGTTTTCCTTTCACGCCTGCGCTCAGGAGCATAGATCCCATAGAGGCAGCTAGTCCCATACAGATGGTATTGACTGGAGATTTTATCATGGCCATAATGTCTAGCAATGATAAACCAGAGGTTACAACACCGCCAGGGCTATTGATGAAGAAGTCTATCTCCTTGCCGGTATCAAGTGTATCCAACAACAATATTTGGCTTATAGCCTTTTCCATCGATTTATCATCGACAGCACCCCAGAGAAAAACGCGGCGTTTTTTTAGAAACGCTTCTTCCATTTTTTTGGAAAGTCCGTTGTCTTCTTTTTCTTCTTTCTCTTTTTCATCAGAGTTGTATGGATTGTATAGCATTTTTTGGATAATTTGTGGTTTGAAGATGCAAAATTAAGAGTCCTAGTTCGATGGATTGATATTTTTTGAGTTCGACGACCACTCGATTGCTATTTTGCCAATTGTTTTGCCATGTTCTAGCAGGTCGTGCGCTTTGGCAAGATCTTCAATAGGATAATTTTTTCCTTCAATGTGGGGAATGATCCCGTCTTGATAAAAATCATAAACTCCTCGCATACATCGAGCAATGACTTCTGGCTTATTGTCTGCAATAGCAAGCATATTGATTCCAATGATAGACTTGCTTGGCATCAAAAATTGAGGAGGGGAATAAAATGTAGTTCCAAACTTGATTGCCTCAAAAATTACCTTGAGTTTGTTTTTGGGTCCGCTGAGCTTGGAAGCTCCAAATAGAACATATTTTCCACCATTTTGAATGGCTCTCATGCCCTTCTTCACATAATCGCCTCCGACACTGTCAAAAATAAAATCAACCTTTCTATAAAGTTTATGATCCTTTAGGTATTGAAAAATATCTTGCTCTTTGTAATTGATGGTATGGGTCACTCCAATAGATTTTAAAAATGATAGTTTTTCACTACTACTTGCTACTGCTATGACATTACACTTTTTGTTCAAGGCAATCTGAACAATACCAAGTCCTACGCCGCCTGCTGCGGCATATACAAGTACATTATCACCTTCATGGAAATTGACACATTCGACCGCTGCATAATATGCGGTCGATAGTTGTGTAGCCATAGCTAATTTTTTGTATGAAGGAAGAGAGGCGTCAATAGCCATGCATGCTCGTGAATCAGAAACAGCATATTCGGCATAGCCTCCAAACCTAGTCAAGCCAAGGACGTGGTCTCCAATATGAAATCCGGTAACCTGATCGCCAATTTCTTCAATCTCGCCACAAACATCATATCCTAGAATAGCGGGCATAGGTGGCATTTCTGGATATAGCCCCAATCTCGCCATGACGTCGGCATAGTTTAATCCAAATGCGGAAACTTTGATCAAAATTTCATTCGGCTGCATTTTTGGTTTATTTATTTCCTGAATTTCGAATGATTTCTGTGCAGTTGATTTTTTTGTTAGGAATACGGCTTTCATTTTGGAATATTAGATATAATTTAGAATAATATTTGCGGTGGATTCGCTGGCATTTTTTTCACCAAGGATTTTTTTGATTTTAGAAAACGCTTCTGTTGTCTTCTGGTAGTTTTCTGAGGACAATGAACTCTTCATTTCAGAAACTAACAGGTTCGTGTTAAGCTCGTCTTGAATCAGTTCTCGAACGACCTCTCTTCCAAAAATAAGATTGACTAGGGAAATAAATTTAACCTTGATCAATCGCTTTCCAAGTTGAAAATTGAGCCACGAAGTCCTATAACAAACGATCAAGGGCACCCCCAAAAGGGCCGTTTGAAGAGTAGCCGTTCCAGAAGAAACCAAAGCCAAATGACTAGAAGAAAGAACCTCTGTGCTCTGATCATAAACAACTTTTACATTGGGAGAATGTATGTATTTATTGTAAAAGTCGTCACCCAAATAACTCATACCTGCAATGATAAATTCATATTCTGGAAAGCTGGGAATCACAGAAAGCATGATAGGCAATATGTGGTGAATTTCTTGTTTCCGAGAGCCAGGAAGTAATGCAATATGATTCGACTTTTCGATACTTGTTGTTTGATCCAAGACTTGTAATAGTGGATGCCCAACAAATTCGGTATGGACACCTCGAACACTAAAAAACGCCTCTTCAAAAGGTAAGATGACAGCTAACTTATCGATATAAGTTGCCATTTTTTTAACTCTATTCTCTTTCCAAGCCCATGCTTGAGGAGCTATGTAATATACAATTTTTTTGTTTTGACTTTTGAGCCAAGGAAGCAGTCGAAGGTTGAATCCAGGATAGTCGATAAGAACAACTACGTCTGGATTTGTCTCTATAATTTGCTTTTTGATTAAATCAAAATTTTGAAAAATCTTCCGAATATTGCGAATAACTTCTTCAAAACCCATGAATGCTAATTCGCGATAATGTTTTAACACCTGAACGCCAGCCTTAGCCATCTCGTCGCCTCCCCATGCGTATATTTTGATCGTATTATTCTTCTTGAAGATCGCTCTTGCTAGATTGGCACCGTGAAGATCGCCTGAGGCTTCGCCTGAAATAAAAAATATGGAATTACTCACCAATACTATTTTTGAATTGGGTGCTCAAATATGTCGTCTGCCAATTTTACTTTTTCAATGGAAATTGCTATTAGTTCAAAATTGCCGAGAGAAGATTTTTGTCGAATGAGCAATGGAAAATTTCCGGTTTTTCCCGCTGTAATATTCAAATAATCCTTTTGGTGACTTTTCCAATAGTATGGATTTGTTTTCAGTTGCGATGGACTATATAAATATACTCGTGTTTCCCATTTTGTTTGAATGCCAATAGCTATGCATGAATGTCCCAATACGGTGGCTTTGGCTTCCGATTTTTCAGCCTTTTCGATCGGATCTTCCACAGCTCCCGCGAAGGCATTATATATGGAGTCATTTTTTTTATAAATAGAAACAGAGTTTGATAAGGGCTGATAAATTTGACTCGTCTTATCATCATCGATTCTGTATTTGTTGCCACGAATATACATGGTCACCATACTTTTACCACCATTTGGCATGGATTCGTAAAACTCTTCATCCGAAATTAGTGCTTGGTTTGGATTTATTATTTGATGTTGGTATACAACCTTGCCTTCAAAATATTGCGAGTTGGAATCTATAGAGATCGGTTTTGTTGAGGTACTGTCATTCGCAATACCTAATTCGACTAGGAAGAAAGCAAGCAAAAAGACTGAACAACGTTTTTTCATGTGTATATAGTTTAATATTCAATGGTCACATGCTATGCCCTCTATATTCATTCGCACTGGGTGTTTATCAAAACTTGGGCATTTCATTAGATCAACGTTTTTTCAAAGATAGCATAGGTTTTATATTGAACACCATTCACAGTCTGTACGCCCCGGTTCATCGCATCATTTGACTCAAGAATCCAGCTTGCTTCAGCATTCACAATGCCTTTTTTGAGACCATTTTTTATCATTTCATAATAAAGAACTGCATCCAAGCCTTTGCCACGATATTCGGGAAGAATTCCTAGGAGTAAAACTCTGACCCAGGTAATTTTCTTTTTTTGAAATATTAGCTTTAGAAAATTGAATGGGAATAGGTTGCCATTAAAGTCTTTGGTGATTTGATTGATGTCTGGAAGTGCCAGCGCAAAAGCAATGACCTCTCCTTTTTCATTTTCGATCATAGGGGCTAACTCGGGATCCAGAATTAGTTTTAGTTCACTTCCCATCAGCTCCAATTCTGGATCAGTCATTGGCACAAATCCCCAATTATTCTCCCAAGCCTTATTGTATATCTTTTTTACATTTTCTATCTCTTTTTTGATATTGCTTTTGTCTATCAATCGAAGGGTGCATTTAGACCTGGTTAGTGCAATATCCTTGACACGAAGAAATTTCTCATTTTTAAGAACATCGGCTTCTTGAAATTTGTATGCAAACATGCGCATCGCAAGCTCAATCCCAAATCGCTCAAAATATTCTTGGTAATATGGTGGATTGTAGACCATCATGATTTTTGGATGATCTTCAAATCCATCGATAAGAAGTCCAGATTCATAATTTGTAGAAGGATTGACTGGTCCGTGAAGTGTTTGGTATCCTTTCTGTCTGTGGTAATCTTCAACAGTTTTTAGCAAGGCTTCTGCCACATCATAGTTCTCTATACATTCAAAAAAACCAAAAAAACCTAGTTTACTATTATGAAAACTGTTGTATTGATGGTTTTCAATGGCGCAAATACGACCGACAACTTCATTGTTTTCATACGCCAGAAATGCCTGGATATGACCTTCTTTGTAAAAGGGATGTTTTTTTGGATTAAGGCGATCATTAACATCCATTCGCAAAGGAGCGGTCCAGTATGGATTGTATTTATAAACTTGGTAGTCAAAATCTACAAAAACTTTTTTCTCTTTTGAGTTAGTGAGATCTATTGGTCGAACGGCTATCATATTTTTTTTCGAATTGAATATGCTAAAATAAGATGATTCTGCCAAGCTTGGTTGAATTCATTTTTATCAATCATGAATATAAACTCTAGAAACTCGACTAGAGATGTTCGTAATGATTTCATAAGGAATGGTTTCTGCAGTCAAAGCAAGTTTTGCTCTACCGACGTGAGGACCCATTAGTTCTACCAAATCACCTTCGTTGATATTCACGCCTTCGGTTATATCAATCATGATCATATCCATACAGATATTGCCAATCGTTGGGAATAATTGATTTTGAATCCAAACCGAGGCTTGACCATTTCCAAATTTTCTAGTGTATCCATCGGCATAGCCGACATTCACAATAGCTATCTTTGTTTTTCTTTGAAGCTTCCCGTTACGATTATACCCAACCGCTTTGTTTTTTTCAAGTTCCTTTATCTGTGCGATTCGAGCTACAAAGGAAATGGTGGATTGAAGCTGATTCTTTAGAAGATCAGTACTGTCAAAACCGAACAAACCAATTCCTAATCGCACCATATCATGATGCAGTGCTGGGTGTCTAATGATGCCAGACGTATTGACCACATGGATTAGTGGCTTCACGTCAAGTTTGTCTGAAATTTCTGTGGCTACAGAAGTTAGGGTTTCATTTTGATTCAGGGTGAACCCATCATGGTCGGCCATGTCACTCGCTGCCAAATGGGAGAAAACACCAACGACCTTTACAAAAGAACAGAGGGCGATCACACGAAGAACTTCGTCTATGTCATTCGTCGCAATGCCAAGACGGTGCATCCCAGTTTCTATCTTGAGATGGATTTTGAGTGGAGCACTTGGTGCTAGCGTGTCCACATATCGAACGAGATTCTTGAGAAATGAAAGACTATATACTTCAGCTTCCAAGTTATAATCTATTAGTCGATCGAATGTATCCGTTCCAGGGTTCATTACCATAATTGCCGTCTGGATTCCGGCATTTCGAAGCTCTATA
>CANHJR010000086.1 GCA_947461165.1 Saprospirales bacterium
ACACACTCTTGATAAGTCACACGGGGTCATGTGTCGATACGGGGTTGACCGTGATTCGCGTCCGAAATACCAAGTCAGAAGAACTTTTTGTTCCAACAGGATTTGCTCCAACTCAATTGGCAACACACCTGGAAAATAGAGTGTTTAAAGCCTATGGCAATAAGGTGAAGTTATTCCGAATGCTCGTTTTCAACCGGTGGGGCGAGAAGGTTTTTGAATCTAATCATATTGATCAAGGATGGGATGGCAGCTACAAAGGTCAAAAAGCACCTGTAGGTATCTATACGTATGATATCCGATACGAAATCCTCAATGGAAAGAAATATATCAAGTCTGGAGAGGTGGAATTGGTTTATTAGGTGATTACATGCTATCCTCGTATTATCATGTTTTTTGCTGTGAGATATGATCGAATGAAATTTTTTAAAAATAAGCTTGCATTATAGTTTTATTTAATTACATTTGCACTCGCTTTTGAGAAAAGGCGGGTACGATTCCGTAGCTCAGCTGGTAGAGCATTACACTTTTAATGTAGTGGTCCTGGGTTCGAATCCCAGCGGGATCACAGAGACGTAACTAAAAGCCCTTAGGATAAACTCCTAGGGGCTTTTTTTTATAAAAAAGTGGTAATTTATTCAAGGCATACCTTGATTGGTACAATGTAAATTTGAATACGAACAACTTTGGTTTAGACCCTATAAAAAAGATTCATATGTTAAATCAAATTCTCTATCCAGGCGTGTATTGAATATTTTTCATATAAACTATTATCAAGTTCATGATATTCGGATTGCAAGAAACTATCTGCAATTCCTACAGACTGTCGATCCATCACATAAATGTTGTTTGGATGGTAAAAGTCTTCGTTTCTAATATTTGGATTCGTAGTGATTAGTTTCTTTCTTGCTCCGTGAACCTCCATCGTTCGCATAGTCAGTCCCCGCTGATTTTTGTGATTTATATCGAGAATGAATTTAGATTCCTTGACCCTCAAAGCGGTATATTGAAGGGAAAGAGACTGAAAATGAAAATCGGACAATGAACTACCTTTGAAATGTACATCTTTCAGTTTAAAATAAAAAAACAACAACTTGGTTTGGAGAAATAAAAAAATGAAATTCGATACAAAATAGGTGCTATATTTTCTTAATAAGGCTTTTGCAATTCTAGGTCGGTCGCCGTGTCCAGTTCCGATAAAACATAAATCGTATATTGATTTCGTAACTCCCGGTTCGAATACAAAATCATCTGTAAAAAATAAAGGCAAATAGCTCAATGAATAAGTCTTTGCATCCATGCGATCAAATGTATATACCGTTTCAAACAAATGAGTTAGCTTTTGAAAATTGGGTTTATTGATGAATGAATCCCATAGATATAGATTAAACTTGGCTTTAGGATGCTGAATTTGTAATGTTTGAATCCAATATTCGTTGATCGCTTCTGGATTCAAAATGACTACGTTTGAAAACGATATATTTTTGACTTGTTCAAATTGATTCAAAAAATAGCGATCAATCTGTGAAGAAACGAACCTTTTGTTGAGTCTTAATAATGCTTTTGATAAAACAGAGTTACTTGGTCTATCATCGACGAGGTGAACAATAAACCCTTTCTTTTCAAAGGCCTTTTGAATTTCAAATTGGTATCCAAAGAAGCTAGGCGAAATTAAAAGTAAATTGTTCATTACTTCAACAAGCCCTTGTCTTTCATTTCATTCAATGATTGATTGAGGTTGTCCTCTTCAATAGCCTGACCTAAAACCCATTTTGAAAATGATGCTACGCCTTGCTCAAAATTGATTCGTGGCTCAAAACCCAGTATTTTTTTTATTTTAGTCATATCGGCAAAATTATGCCTGATATCTCCAAGTCGGTATTGACCAGATATAGTTATTGGAACGTCTATTTTATAATTTTTCATTAACTCTGAAGCAACTGTTAACACATCCGTCTGATGGCCGGTACCAACATTAAACACTTGATTATCTGCCTCCCCTTTTTCGATACCGAGTACCGTAGCAGATACTACATCGTCTATATATACAAAATCACGAGACTCTTTGCCATCTTCAAATATGTTCAAACTGTTGCCATTCCTTATTTGTGTAGAAAATATAGAAAGTATTCCCGTATATGGATTTTTGAGTGATTGTCCAGGTCCATATACATTCTGATACCTAAAAGCGACTGGTGCGATACCTAATGTAGGACATACCGTCATAATCATTTGCTCTTGATTCTGTTTGGTAATGCCGTAAACGGATGATGGATGGATTTTAGATAATTCATCTGTCGCCATTAACTGCAGTGGTTGATCGTCTTGGAATTTTGGCTCAAAGTATCCCGCTTTCATATCCTTCTCCAGTCTTGCATTTGGATAAACAGCGCCGTGATCTGGATGAATATATTTACCTTCACCATAAATAGATCGTGAAGATGCTACAACAACTTTTTTTACAGAATGCGCTTGATTTGCCAGTATGTCTAGCATGATTGCAGTTCCTTGTATGTTTACCTCTACGTATTTTTCAATACAATACATCGACTGTCCGGTACCTGTTTCTGCAGCCAAATGCACAATAATATCTTGATTTTGAATCGCTTGAGTCCAGTCAGATCGAGAAGTAACCGTACCATTTATAAAATTCACTTTTTGTACAATCGATTGATACAATGGCGAAGTTACTAGCGCATTCTCACCATGTATCTGCGGAGATAGATTATCTAGAATAGTAATATTGTGCCCCTTTTCTATTAATTTCAAAGCTAGGTTGCTTCCAATAAACCCTGCGCCACCTGTAATTAGTATGTTCATGTTATATTTTTTCCCATTTTTGAATTGCAAAATTAAACTTTTTAATTGGTTTGGCTGGAATTCCTGCGGCTATTGTGAAGGCTGGTATATCTTTTGAAACCACCGAATTAGCTCCTATTATGGATCCGCAGCCGATCGTCACTCCTGGTAGAATTGAGACAAATTCACCTATCCATACGTTTTTTTCAATATGGACTTTTTTGTATGAGTTTGGCCTATCATTTGGAGGCGTATTTGGATCAGAATCATTCTCATCGCCTAGATAGCTTCCGTGAATGGTATCAGAAATATATATTTTACTTGCCATCAGCACATTATCTCCAATAATTACGGACTTGGAGGCGGTAATGTGTACATAATCATTCATCTGCACATTATTTCCAATGGTAAGCACAATATTATTCTCGATAGGATATGCCTCCAACCTATTGCCCACTCCGGATGTAAAATGATCACCAATTTTTATATACTTGCGATTTCTGATATCAAAAGGAATTCTTATAATTCTTGCATTTGGAAACCGCAACTTTGTATAAATCAAGGATATCAGAAGATTCCATGTTCCAATCATTCCGTTTTTAAACATTTCTTATCTTAGTTTTACGATTAAAAGTCTTCTTATAAATTTCAAAATTGAAAAAATAATATAAAATGGGAATTCTAAACTGGATATTACTTTCAAATTGAGACAAACCAGAATGTTTTTTAACTCTCCTTTTTCCATTTCCCACAAATTGCCCGAAAGGCCGGAATGTCCAAAATCAGGTTTTCCATCACCCGTTATCACCAAACTCTCATTCAATAGGTATACATTGTGTTTATTCGCTATTCTTATAAAATAATTACCCTCTTCGGCATAGCGTTGCCTTTCGTCAAAAAAGCCAACGGTATCTAAAATAGATTTTTTAAAAATAACAGTTGGAACTGGAAAGAAATTCTTCAATAGAAAGGTTTTTGCGGCCACTCTCGTTAGTCTTTCGAATTTTAAACCCAAGAATGAGTCATAACGCTCTCCATTTCGATTACAACCAAGGAAATCAATTTCTGGCATAGTCCTAAGTACTTCAATCTGACGTTCCAATTTTGTAGGCAACCATTCATCATCGCTATCTAACAAGGCTATCCAATCACCTGAAGCAGACTTCATTCCAATATTTCTTGCACTAGAAACACCTCCATTTTCTTTCGTTATTAATTGAATCCGAATGGACTTATTTTCAGAAATAAAATCATTGATTATTTCCTCAGATTTATCGGAGCTACCATCATTGACAATAATAATTTCAGAAGGAGGCACCGTCTGACATAATACAGATTTAAGCGTATTTATTATTGTACGTTCTGCATTGTAACAAGGTATGATTACAGAAATATTCATTTGATGGTTGTTTTTTGGCTTTCTTTGAAGAAATACATGATTAGGTAGCTTAAAAAGAACAAGTCGGTAACTCCTTTTATCATTAAAAGTAAAAAAAATATCATCAATAGTAAACAAAACTGTTTGAGTTGTTTCTCTTGAGAATTGAAGTAGACATAGCCGATCGGAAGTAATTGTATTGCTAGATAAAATGCAAGACCAAATAAACCGATATAATATAGAAGGCGAATATAACCAGCATCCGTATTCATATAATAGCAGAGCGAATTATAAGGGTTCATATAATAACCATCACCGATGATATAAGTCGACAATTTATCTGGAAAAAAATACATTTCTTTTAGCTCATTTGTAGATTCAGTCTGAGCACCATGCCCACTTTTTAAATTATACAATGCCTCAAAGCCGTATTCAAATGAATCGTTTATTTTCGATACAAAACCTTTATCAAGAGACTTTATAAAAATAACTAAAAATAAAACCAAGCCTAAATACATTAACATCTTTAAAATCAATTTATTTAAATTGATTTTATGTAGTCTTATCGATAATAAAAGGTTGCAAATTGAAAGAAATCCTCCAATCAAGGTAGTACGTGCTATCATCGATCCAACTACTAAAATCATTAAAAAACTCACAATGTAAAAGATCAATAACTTCCTGTTCTGATTTTTTTTAATAAGAAATGAAAGAAGAATCAATGAGAAACCGTTGGTAAAACCTGTAACGAATGGATTTGAACCTAATCCGATAAGCCTAAAATTGCTGAAAAGCAAGATCTCTTCTATTAAAAAGTCTTTTGGGTCAATCATCGAAATAATAAGTTCTTTGAAATCTGGTGACACAAACATAAGTAAGGCCGTTGAGACTTGAATCACAGAGCAAATCACAATCATATTCAATAGGGACAGAAAAAATATTTTTGGAAAGAGATTTGAAATTATTCTGTAGAAAAAATAGACACTCAAGATTGTTAACAAATAAGAAAAACTAATCCGAATGAGAGAAGTATCATTCGTACTATTTATGAAACAAGAGGTATAGATGGTGATAACCAGCAACAAAACAAATGATAATAAAGAAAGTAAGAACCTATTGATAGAGATAAAATTGAATTTGATACGGAGTGAAAACAAACCATATACAACTATCAACAAACCACATATTGAGAACACAATTCTAGTTCCTATGCCAAATGGAAGACCCTTTAATGGGATAGAGTACAAATACAAAAACAGCAGTACTTGAGTTATGAAAACTTTTAACCAAAAAAACAAAGTACGAACCATTATACGTTTTCAAAGTTTTTAGCTATCCAGTTACTAAGTGACAGCATTTGGTGATCATGATGTTCTATTTTTCTTTTTCGAAAATCTTCGGTTATATTGATATTCTCAGTATTTAGATAATTCACTTGCAAACTGTCAAATAAGCTATCATTGAGCAGTCGCTTGTTTGTTGTTAGAATTTTTTTATTTAAGGCCAAAGATTCAATTATTCGCATAGCTAATCCCGACTGTGATGAACTACTAATATCAATAACAATGCTAGACTGTGTCAATTTTTTGATATACGTAGTGCGATCCATGAACTTAGTGTTTAGAATTGAATAATCCAATTTCTTTCCTAAAAATAGTTCTTTGACACAAGTTCGTTTAGAGATATATAGATAAATATCCATCTTTATACCGTTTTGATTGCAATATGCTTTTATTTTTTTGGCGACATCATATCTCTCAGGCATATAAACCCCAAATAAAAACAACTCATTGGTTATGGGATTGTTTCGATTGATCTCATAGGCAATATCATCGGTAAAAAATAATGGA
>CANHJR010000087.1 GCA_947461165.1 Saprospirales bacterium
TCCTCGTTTCAAAATGAATTATTTGAATACCATTACGTCCAAATTGACCCAATATTTCTTGAATATTTTTTTCTTGATTCGCTCCATTTCTTGAAGAGAGGTTAAATGCCAATACAAGAGTTCTCATCCTTCGATTTGGATTTCCTTGCCCAAAATATCAAAAGCGTTCAAGGACATCCATTTGATATCTAGTAAGTCATATTCTTCGCGAATCATCGAGCGATTTTTTTTAGTAAAGGAGCATCACTTGGTTGATAACATCTTAATACAAGTCTCTCCGTTTCTATCCGGTAGGTCTTTGCCAGATTTTTCATTCAAATTCAATTAGGAGCTGGTTTTTTTCGATAGCAAGTCCTTTTTGAATACAAATTTTTTTCACCTTGCCTTCGCCAGAAGCTTTGATTACATTTTCCATTTTCATAGCTTCTAGGAGCAATAAGCGATCTCCCGCTTTTACCTCATCCCCTGGACCTACAAACCAATCCACAACCAATCCTGGCATCGGTGCTTTCAATACGGTCAGTTTGGAAGAAGCAGACGTATCTATTCCCATTTTTTCAAGCAATAGATCTATTTCATTGCTAATGGTCGCCTCGGTGCTCACACCATCTATGGTCAGGTGAATAGTTTTTGTTGCCCTATCGACATGGTGTATAGCAATCTCATGGCTTCGATTGTTATAGATTACACTGTAAAAGTCATTCCCAAGAGGGCGAACATCCATATTCTTAGTATATTCTTCAATTGCTTGCGCATCAAAAGTCTTCGCTTCGTTTTGGCTTAATTGTATTCTTATCATTTTGGCTTCTTCTAGAAAGTAAAAGTACGAAATGAGCATTAAAATAATCGAGCAATTTTCACCTAAAGCGATGATTATTTTCAATGCGAATCGCATGTGACCAATAAAAAATCTAATTTCAAAAGTATTTTGATGAAATGTTTGACTAGAAATTGACAGTGCAAACAAGATTCAGAAGAAATAATCCCGACCAAATCTAGGCATCTCATGAGATTTTCCTCGGTTCCATAAAAAAATCCTTACCTTTGATTTTTAATGAAACATCTCATTAGAAACGTCCTCGTTTTGGACAAGAAATCACCTCATTATCAGCACCGTCTTGACATCTTAGTAGTCAGTGGTCTCATCGCAGAAATAGGAGTCAAATTGACTGCTCCAACCAAATGCGAGATTATAGAAGGTAAGAACCTAATAATCAGTACAGCTTTTATAGATCTGCATGCACAGTCTGGAGAACCAAATAATTCGGAAGCAGAATCGCTATCCTCACTTTCAGAAACTGCGGTTCAGGGAGGATTCGCCTATATTTGCCATCAGCCTTCTGAGCGAGCAGAGATTGAAAATAAGGCTTCGGTTGCATATATACAGCAAATCAATTCCAAATTACCTATTCGAATTCTTCCAATAGGTGCTATCACCAGGCATGATAACTCCCAGCAATTGGCTTCGCTTCTCGAAATGTCTAGGGAAGGCGCAGTCGCTTTTTCTTCTGGTGATCATCATAGTATGGATCTGGATATTCTCTCCAACGCCATACAATATGCCAAAGGTTTTGGTGGCAAACTAATGGTACATCCTGAGAAGAAAAAACTCTCCAAAAACGGACAGATCAATCAAGGAAAGATGTCCCTAACAATGGGCTATAAAGGAATACCGCAGGAAGCAGAATCCATAGCTATTAGTGAGATTATTGATATCGCTAGCTACCATCAACAACCTATCCTTATCCTCAATGTGACTTCATCAGATGGACTAGATCGGATTCGTCGTGCGAATAAAAATGGTCAACAAATTATAGGGTCTACATCTTCATTGCATCTAGCATTGAACGAAAATATGCTATCAGAGTATGACACCAATTTCAAGCTGAATCCACCACTTCGAAGTGAAAAGGAAGTTAAAAAACTTCGCAAGGCGGTTCTTGATGGAGATATTCATATCGTATATTCTCAACATATTCCTAGAACCATTGAAGAAAAAAGACTTGAATTTGATCAGGCAGAAGTAGGAGCTATCAATGCTCAAACGTCCTTTTTGGCGCTCTTGGATGCTCTTGGTCAGGATCAAATCGAAAGATGCATTGAGGTCTGCTCCACAAATCCTGCAAACTATTTAAACATAGACTTGCCGACATTGGAATTGAACGCCACAGGGGCATTTACGATCATAGATCTAGGAGATACAACAGATTGGACAAAAGAGAGAAATCGATCCCGCAGCCATAATTCACCTTTTTTTGGAAGAACATTCTCCGCTACAATCAAGGGAGTTGTCGCGCACAATACACAAGCCTTTTTTGCCTAATTTCAAGTTAATATGAAACCATCTATTCTTTCAGGTTTGTTTTTTGGGGCTATCAATTTGGTGACAAATGTTTTTGTTGTTCTTCCGCTCAAAGCCCAAATGGTAGGCGTTATTTTGGGTTCGGGACTGCTGTTTTTCAATTCATTGTTTGCAGTTTTATTTACCAAAAAGCATAATCAATATCAACTGACATGGAATCAAGGGATGAAGGCTTCTGTGCAGGCAGGAATTATTCAAAGTTTGTTTTATTTCTTGTCCATTGTTTTAATTCAAAAGGTATTCTCGCCAGGATTTTTTCCGGAATTGGTTTCTTTTGGTCAGTATTTACCGATACTAAGTATTAATATCATTCTATTTTCCGTTTTTAGTTTTATTTTTGGGTTTATAACCAGTAGTCTTCTGCATAATCAACGTCAATGAATCTATCGCTCGTCATACCTCTTTATAATGAAGATGAAAGCCTTTCAGAGCTTATCGAATGGATTGCCCGAGTGGTCCAAAAAATGTCCATTAGCTACGAGGTCATATTTGTAGATGATGGAAGCAAGGATCAATCCTGGTCAGTGATTCAAGATTTATCAGCAAAGTATCCCGAAGTTCATGGAATCAAGTTTCAAAGAAACTATGGCAAGTCTGCAGCGCTGCACGAAGGATTTCGAAAAGCGACAGGCGATGTCATTATTACAATGGATGCGGACTTGCAAGATAGTCCTGATGAGATCCCTGAATTATATCGAATGATAGTAGAGGAGAAGCTAGATTTGGTGTCAGGCTGGAAACAGAAGCGGCATGATCCACTTTCCAAAACGATTCCAACAAAGCTATACAATTGGGCTGCTAGAAAAATGAGCGGGGTCTATTTGCACGATTTTAACTGCGGACTCAAAGCCTACAATAGCAAGGTCATCAAATCTATCGAAGTCTATGGAGAGATGCATCGGTATATACCTATTATGGCAAAGCGAGCGGGTTTTGTCAAAATCAAAGAAAAAGTAGTCCAGCATCAAGCTCGAAAATACGGAGTCACCAAATTTGGAATTGAACGGTTCTTGTTTGGGTTCTTAGACCTGATGTCTATCACCTTTGTCTCTAGATTTAGCAAAAGCCCAATGCATTTTTTTGGCACACTAGGATTCTTCATGTCTATACTTGGATTGATTATCGCAGCATTTATTGGGTATCAAAAATGGGCAGTTCTTCAGGTTGGTCAGCAGGCACCTCTTGTGGTCAATAATCCTTTCTTCTATATGGCACTGACTTTGATGGTTTTAGGATCACAAATGTTTTTGGCAGGATTTTTAGGCGAATTGATATCTAGATCGTCCTCAGATCGCAATAAATATCAAATTGAAGCTGAAATATAAACTATGAACCTGGAAGGCAAGATATGCGTCATCACTGCCGGTCCAACATACGAGGCCATAGATCCTGTGCGTTTTATAGGGAATCGGTCTAGCGGTCGAATGGGTATCGAATTAGCAGAATTTGTAGGTCATCGCGGTGCTCAGGTCATACTTGTTCTAGGACCATCTTCTATCAAAATCAATAATTCTGAGCATATTCGAGTGATACGAGTTGAGACCGCAGAACAAATGTATCAGGCTGTTTCAGAGTATTCAGACGCTATGGATATCGGTATATTCGCTGCAGCCGTATCGGACTATAGACCTGCAGTCATTGCTGGACAAAAAATAAAGAAATCGGGTGATACAATGACTATTGAATTGATAAAAAACAAGGATATATTAGCAGAGGTCGGCAAGCGAAAAAAACCAAATCAAATTTTAGTAGGATTCGCACTAGAAACCAACGATGAAATAGAGCATGCCAAGTCAAAGCTAGATCGAAAGAACCTAGATATGATCGTCATGAATAGTCTTCGAGACGAAGGTGCAGGTTTTCAGCATCTCACCAATAAAGTGACCATTCTAGATAGGCACAATAATATTCAAAAATTTGAGTTAAAAACCAAACGCGAGGTGGCCCATGATATCGTACAATACATCGAAGATAAATTTTAAGTGAAAATTTTCATACTCCTATTATTTTGTTTAACATTTCGGCTTCAATCTCAAGAATTGAATTGTCGTGTTATGATCAATCAGACAGGAAATACAACTTCTGTGCCGCCGTCTGTATTTAAAAATTTAGAAAGGGCGATATCAGAATTTCTCAACAATCGGAAGTGGACAGATGAAACGATCGCAATTCATCAGAAAATCAACTGTAATCTCACGATCAATATCATGAGTGTGGTCAAACAAGACGTGTATACCGCTGACCTTGTCGTTCAGTCCGAGCGGCCAGTCTTCAATACCACGATGAATACGCCAATTCTAAGACATCCAGATCGAGGTATTCCGTTTGAATATCAAGAGAACCAACCTTTGGACTTTTCTGAGCAGGTTTTTTTCAGCAATTTGACATCAATCCTTGGGTTCTATGCGCATCTGATCATCGCCATGGACAATGAAACATTTGGATTGAAGGGTGGTCAAGCAGAGTTTGAAAAATGTCAGAACATAGCAAACTTGGTTCCTGTTAATCATTCTATTGGCGGTCAACCGGCAACAGGCTGGACAGCTGCAGAGGCACAGGACATCAAAGGACAACGAACGCGAATAGGACTCTTGCTCGAGCATCTCAAATCTAGTTTAGAACCATATCGCTCTGCTATCTACAAATACCATACTCAGGGATTGGATATGATGGAAGGATCTCCTGAGAAAGCGACTGAGAATATTGAGAAAGCGATAGAGGATATCGGAAACAATTATAACAATCACTACCTATATAAACATTTTGTAGGAGCTAAAGCAGAAGAAATTATGGGTGCATTCAAATCTTCACCTGCTGCTAAGAAAACTAAAATCAAGGATATTCTGCTTCGTATCGAGCCGAATGTGGCGGATAGGTTGAAGTAGTGAGATACGTTTTAATTTAGGTGTATTTTTCCCTTTTTAGTGGGGTTATTCATAACAAAACTTTAAAACCCATATCTTTAAATAATGAATGATCGCCCTCCATTTTTTACCGGCATTTGTTTGGAATGGGAGAAACTTATGAGATCAGACAGGTTTGAAGACATTAGTGGTAATATAGTCGGTTTTTGCTGAATAACACCAGTAAGAGGAAATTTTTTTGACCTTAGTTCTTGTGTAAAATTCATTTTTCTGTGTTTTTTGGTTCAACACAAGTATCGGTTAATTTAGACTTTACACATTTTTTGGACAGTATCTTCGCGATTGAGTAGCAAGATATTCTATACAGGGCATAAAAAAAAGCAGCTTTCGGATACGCTGCTTTTATAACAAAATTAATTTTTAGTGATTTATCAAATAAAATGACCCGAATACGAGAGAAAAACTCCAATAGAATGAATTAAACATCGAATTTCTGTCTCTTATACTACCCGTTCTTTTAGTCGAGAGTCTGCTTAGTAAACAAATTTATAGCCCTCTCCTACCTAAAACTTAGCAAATTTAGTAGGCATGAACGCAAATTTGAATTCTGGGTTAATAGAAGGAAACGCCTTGGTTGATTGTATCAATTTAGTACCAATACTGTTGCACTGTTCATTCATGTTTGACAAGAATATTCCTCCTCTAGCTGTCAAGATTATTTGAAGTGGTTTTTCGGCAAAAATGACTCCTCCGATTTGTCCCCCTACTTCAGA
>CANHJR010000088.1 GCA_947461165.1 Saprospirales bacterium
ATTGAGTTTTCAAAGCAAGTTGAGACTATTCATTTTCCAGATATTGATAATCTTGGGAAGATCACTAGCAATGACGAAATGATTGCTTGGCATATCAAAGAAATATGCCAGTCAGCTTGGGTCAATCAGACTGCAATCAAGGACAGAAATCCCAAAATTGTTGTAGACGGTATCAATAGTACAGGTGGGTTCGCAGTTCCTGAGCTCTTAAAGGCTCTAGGGATTGATAACGTTATTGTTGTGAATGGCGAGCCAACTGGCCATTTTGCCCACAATCCTGAACCATTAGCTGCACATTTGGTAGAAACTTGTCAAATTGTAGTGAAACAAAAAGCAGACCTAGGTATTGTTGTAGATCCAGATGTCGATAGATTATGCTTTATCAATGAAGATGGATCTCTATTTGGAGAGGAATATACCTTGGTAGCTGTGGCAGATTACATATTGTCCAAAAAGGTTGGAAATACAGTTTCAAATCTTTCTTCAACACGCGCATTGAGGGACATCACCGAGAGACATGGTGGAAAATATTTTGCCTCGGCGGTCGGAGAAGTCAATGTCACTGCAAAGATGAAAGAGTCCAGTGCGATAATTGGTGGCGAAGGCAATGGTGGAGTCATTTTCCCAGAATCACACTATGGACGTGATGCGTTGATGGGTATCGGGTTGTTTTTGAGCTACTATGCCGAGCGCAGTCAGTCTATGACAAATATCAAAGCCAGTCTGCCAACATATTTTATGTCTAAAAATAAAATCGAATTGACACCAGCTATTTCTGTTGATAATATTTTAAATACCCTGCACCAAAAATATTCCACCAAAGAATCTTGTAATATTATTGATGGACTTAAGATAGATTTTGCCAATGAATGGGTTCATTTACGCAAATCAAATACCGAACCCATTATTAGAATTTATTCGGAGGCGATGTCTCAAGAAGCGGCTGATTTATTGGCTCATAACTTTGTGGAAGAAATTAGAGAAATGATTTAATTTTTTAATTTCTAAGGATTTTCCATTCAATTTGTTGAACTTTTTTAATTTCTGCAACATTTATTAATTTTTTTGAAACAGCTTTCTGAAATTTTGGCATTTAAATTGTAGTTATATATCTGAACACAAATACTAATCTTATGAAATCAAATCAGATAATAAAAGCACATACATACACAGGTCCTAAACCAGGAGAAAACTCAGGCATCAATGCAGGATCGTCTAGGCCGAGGCCAGGCGTGAAAACCTAGCATACATTTTTTCTTATAGAATATTTCTGAGATGTTTTCATACTTTGTTTAAGTTTGTAAAAAATCTAGAAATGAAAAATAAGTTATCGGTTATTGCCATTGCATTTTTGTTATGTCACCAGCTTTATTGCCAAACGCTATTGACAGCTGAAACCCTATGGTCATTAGGCAGAATTAGTCCGCTAGGTATCTCAAAAGACGGTTCTAAAATTCTCTATAGAGTAAGTACACCAAATATTGAGCAAAACAAATCAGACAAGAAAACATATTCTATAAATTTTGATGGTTCGGGGCTGACAGAATTGCAAACAATTGATGATCTGCTTGCTGACAAAACCATTTCTCCAAACGGAAAACTGCAACTTTATTCGCAAGAGGTAAAAATTCAAAAAGTCTTTGGGCAGGATTTTTATCCTGAAATGAAGAAATCCGATGTTCAGATTTATAATAGTTTGAATTACAGACATTGGGACGCTTATAATGAAGGAAAATACAACCATGTTTTTATAAAAGACCTTACCAATTCAAATGCTGCGCACGAGGATATACTGGATGGGTCACCTTTTGATTGCCCTCAGAGACCTTTTGGTGGTGACGAAGACTTTGTATGGTCTCCAGATGGTAAAAAAGTAATTTACGTCACCAAAAAATCATCTGGTACAGCTTATGCAACGAGCACAAATTCGGATTTGTTCGAATATGATCTGGCATCCAAAACCACCATCAACCTAACCATTAATAATCTAGGATATGACCAAAACCCAGTGTTCTCTCCAAAAGGAGAGCTGGCTTGGCTTCAAATGAAGCGCGACGGCTATGAGGCTGACAAACAAGATATTATATTCAGATCGAAGGGGATGAATATCAATCTCACCGCAAATTGGGATGGAACTGTCAATAGTTTTGTTTGGGATTCTGAAGGTTCAAAAATTTACTTTTTAGCAGCAAATAATGGTACCATGCAGGTTTTCTCGATAGAAAATCTTAGAGCAGGAAGCCCTAAAATCAATCAATTGACTTCTGGTGATTTTGATGTGAATGACATTATTGATATACGCAACAATGAGATTTTCGTCACTCGATGCAGCTTTCATCATGCAAATGATATATTTTCCTACAATATGAAAGCAAAGACATGGAAGCAACTAACAGACGTTAATAGAGCCACATACAATTCCATATCAAAAACTACGTCTGAGCGAAGATGGGTTACGACCAAAGATGGGAAAAAAATGCTTGTTTGGGTTGTTTTTCCGCCTAATTTTGATAAGACAAAACAATATCCAACACTACTTTATTGCCAAGGTGGACCTCAAAGCGCCTTGACACAGATGCATTCATTTCGATGGAATCTTGGCTTAATGGCTAGTCAGGGATATATCGTTGTGGCACCTAATCGTCGGGGAATGCCTGGTCATGGGGTTCAATGGAATGAAGAAATTTCAAAAGATTGGGGAGGAAAGCCAATGGAAGATTACCTATCTGCAATAGATGAGATTAGCAATGAAACATACGTCGATAAGACCCGGAGAGCAGCTGTTGGAGCTAGTTATGGCGGGTATTCTGTGTTTTATTTGGCTGGAATTCATGAAAATCGATTCAAAACATTTATTTCACACTGTGGCCTATTTAATTTGGAGAGTTTCTATGGAACGACCGAAGAAGTCTTTTTCGCAAACTGGGATATTGGTGGACCTTACTGGGATAATGAAAACGTGACAATTCAAAGGAGTTATCAAAAATTTAATCCCCAAAAATTGGTTAGCAATTGGAATACACCAATTTTGATTTTCCAAGGTGCAAAAGATTATAGAGTTCCTATTGGTCAAGGACAAGAAGCATTTCAAGCAGCTCAGCTAAAGGGGTTAAAAAGCAAGTTTATCCTTTTCAACGATGAAAATCATTGGATTTCAAAGCCGCAAAATGCGTTGATCTGGCAACGTGAATTTTTTAAATGGTTAAAGGAAACGCTCTAAATTTGATTTTCTTATCTGTAAGAATACCTGATAATCATAGCTGATCGTTTTTCCATATAATTCTGAGTCGCATGTTCAAAAATTTCTAATTTTTTGCCACAGCAAAGTGGATGAACTCGCATTATTTTTTGCCATGAACAATTCGTCACTTCCTGTTTTTTGAAAAGTAAATTCTAATTTCAAAAAAAATTAGAACGGACTTGATTCGTTCAATTTGTTAATATTTTATTTTAGAACTATTTCTAGAATAAACGTCTAATTTAGTTTCAATTTTTGCCTATAAAAGGAGTCTATATGTTTCTTATAAAATCGTATTTTGTTGAAAAATAATTATTTTTAAACATTAAAAAGTATCTAACAAATTCATATTTTTATTTATACATATTTTTAGTCCTGATACTATTTTTGTTTTTAGAAATCTTTATCAGATGAAAAATGAGTATGTCAAGAGCTTTAATTAAACCCGAGAAATTCTTAAGATTAAAGGAAATATTTACTATTTTTGTGGATACTAAAAATTAAACCGTAGTTATGAAACAACTATTAATCTTTTTGTTCTTGCTATTTACCTCGATATGTGGCGTATCTGTGGCCCAAACGACTGTGGCGACAGGCCACCCATTCACCCACTTTCTAACACCTATGGGTGGAGTTGTAACCTTCAATGTGAAGAACAATAACACATATCCAATTCGAGTGTTTAGAGTCAATAGTCGACATTTGAGAGATTCAAGACCAAGAACGGTAACGACTACCGTTTGGTACAAGGTATCCGCTATTGCTGCAGCTCCTGGCGCCATCTCTGCTGCCAATGGTTGGATAGCAGCTGGTTCATTTGGGCACAATCAAATATCCGCTAGTATGTTGCCAATGGTTTCTAACCTCGCTGTAGATATTCCAGCGGGATCCACTTATGGATTTGCATTTCAAACGACGGATACCCTTGTTGTATCTCAATTGCCAGCTACTGTGTTTACAACTTCAGCAGGAAATGTTGATTTAAATACCGGAGATTTAATTAGTTTTACTGGGAATATGACTGGCCCTACATTGACTCCATGGGGTTTTGTTGGTGAGATTGAATTCTATCCTACGGGAGCTTGTACGGGCGTTCCCGAGGTTGGATCTATCGCTGGCGATCCAGGATCGTGTAATGGTGATTCTAAGTTTTATTATCTTCAAGGATACATCCCTGGTGGAAACATAACATATCAGTGGCAAACGTCTAATGCAATCGGTGGACCTTATGCTAACGTCGGCGGCGGTTCGACCCTGTATGCTCGCACTTCAGGTACCACAAATACGTTTATCCGTTGCATCGCAACATGTGGAACACAACGCGATACAACGCCTGTTTTTGCTGATACGATCAAGCCGTTCTATCTGTGTTACTGTGCCTCAGCTGCTACCAATATATCCAATTCAAAGATTGATTCCGTTGAGTTTTCAAACATAAAAACAGGATCTAATTTTAATTTCTGTGAAGCATATACCGATTATAGAAGTTTGCCGATTAGTAAAGTGAGAGCTGGGTCAACATTTACGGCGTCTATGAGAGCAGGCAATTGCACCAACAACAATGTCTTGAATGACTGGGGAGTTTTTTATTTGGATCTCAATAGAAATGGTTCATTTGATTTTACGGAGAGATTAGGAGGTGTTGCCTTTAACATTTTAACGACTCAAAAACTATCTCGATCGATCCCTATTCCTTTGAATTCGCCACTTGGTATTACTGGATTTAGAGCCATGCTTTACAATGGTACCGCTCCAGTCTCTGGCTGTGGAGCGCCCTCTGCCTTTGGTGAAACAGAGGATTACCTTGTCGAAATTGTGCGAGATACCATGGATGCGCAGATGAATATCTTGGATAGTATGACCAATAGCTGTTCGCTTGCGAGTCGATTGGTTCGATTTAATTTATCGAATATAGGTCGTGCAGATATCAATCCATTATCCGCAAGCTACTCCGTCAATAACGGTCCTCCAGTCACCGAGTCTTTCGCAAATTTAGAAAAAGATTCGACTCGATGGTACACATTTGCCACACCATTATCAGCTCTGCCAATTGGAAATATCACGGTCAAAGTATGGGCAAATGTAGCATTGGATACCTTCAAAGGAAACGATACTGTAACAGGTAGTTTCATCAATTTCCAAACACCAAGTACTCCAGCAATAACCAATACCAATTCATGTGTTGGAACTCCTTTTGTAGACTTATTGGCAATTTCCACTGCTCCAAATATTACTAGATGGTACACAGATGCTGCGGGTACGGTCGAATTGACAAGAGGTGATTCCTTTAAAATTTTAAATCCAAGTACAAGTACTACATTGTATACCAAATCAATAGTCCCTTTAACAACCAATATTGGGCCAACTAATTTGTTTCCAGAGACAAGTATTACAGCCAACAACTCAGGATTAGTCTTTGATGTTTTGAAAGAAAGAGTTCAAATCAACACGGTTCGTGTCAAATTCAATGCAGCAGGTTTCGCAACTATTGAAATCCGAAATAGTGCAAATGTTCTCGTAGCTCCTCCAATGGTTCACACGATTGCACAAGCCACCGACACGATTCTACCGGTCAATGTTCGATTGCCTATTGGCACCGGCTATCGGATCTTGATGGCTGTCAATCCAGGTAGTGTTTCCGGAATTTTTGGATTCACTGGATTCCCAATAACAATTCCAAATGTTATTCGAATCAATAGCTCCCTGATCGCAGGGTCCTACAATACCTTTTTGGACTGGAATATCAC
>CANHJR010000089.1 GCA_947461165.1 Saprospirales bacterium
AGATCACGATATGGTCGCTTCTTGTATAGCTCTATTTGGCAATAAGCCTGGGATTGCTTGTATCATAGGTACGGGATCGAATAGTTGTGTATGGAATGGGCAAGAAATTACAGCCAATGTTCCAGCGCTTGGTTATATTCTTGGAGATGAAGCTTCAGGGGCTTCAATGGGAAAAGAGATATTAAAGCACTATATATATAAGACGTTCCCTGTCGAAATCCAAGATTATATTTATAAAGAATACGGCCTAAAAAAGGATGATATCTTTAATGCCGTATACAAGGGTGAATTGCCCAATCGCTTTCTTGCAAGCTTTTCAAGAGTTGCCTCTGCCTTTCGTGAAGTTCCAGGTATCCAACAGATCATACGCAATGGGTTTCAGGATTTCATTCAGTTTCACATTATCTGTTACCCAGAATCCAAAACCTTACCAATTGGTTCCGTGGGAAGTATATCAGAAGTTTTTCGGGAGGAGTTTGAATCTGAATTGGCTCAATTCAATCTCAATCTTAACCTTGTCGTCAAAGAGCCAATCGGAAATCTGGTGAAATTTCATTTTGGTTAGAAAATAGGCGTCTGTTTATATTGAAGGTATATCTTTGTCCAAAACCAAAACATTGAGACGTATAACCAACAAGCAAGATCTTTTAGAAAACATCAACACACTAGATATGATTTTATCTAGCGGTGATAATAAAGAAAAAAAGGAACTTAAGAGTATGATTTCACGCGGATCTAGTCTTTTGTGTTATAAAACGGATACTGAACTTAAATTTGCTCCAGGGAAGTTTCTAGGATATAAGGACAATGATCTTCTAAAATATAAGACCAATAATATCAAGGATGGAAGAGAGTCCAATGATATTATTTCTAAAATTCTAAACCAAAAACTTCAGTTTACCGAAATTCTAGAAGAGCAATTTGCAAACTATTGTGAGAATTTAGGTCAACAAGTGGAAGACAAAAAACATAAGTTCTGGACATTGGAACTCGAAATGAAAACGAAAATCAGTCCTAAAGCCACAAAACCAAAACTACCTGTAAAAGTTAAAAACGAAAATACGCTCAAAAAGCCTGTAACAAAGCGCGTGAAAAAAGAAGCGGATCCAAATATTTAGTCAGTACGCAGTGGAACATCGTTCGTATATAGCTCGCGTGATTTCATCGAATCCCAGCTAAATGCTGACGCCTTGCTCCATTTGTCTAATAATGGCACCATAACGCTCAATAAGAATAAGGAGTACAGTGGTGCTCCTTTTACAAAACAGAAGGCTGACAAATAAAAGGCCAAAGCAGCAACAAGAAAGGTCCATATGATCCTAGCAGATCGCGAATTGGGCGTCGATGAAGGGTCTGTAATCATAAAAAAGCTAAATAGAAGAATCGAGCCATTGGTCAGGTTCTGATAGAAGTAATCCAATGGCCAACCTTTGTAAAGGATATTCCAACAAAAATCCATTCCGAAATAAAAAAATGCAAACGAAAGCACCAAATCAATCTTGGATAGATTTGTCAAAATCATAAGCCCCAAGCTTCCAACTACAAAAAAAAGTATCGTGCTATTTCCCCACTGTCCTGGAGAAACCCAGGCCAAACCTGTAAACAAAATGATAAAAACAACCCCGAAATTTGCTGGATTGATAAAATGTTTGCCACCAATTCTAAAAATATATTTGGAGCCAATGGCGAAAAAACCAGCCAAACCAAAAATAAAAGGATGATTTGATCGCAGGAGGATGGACAATCCTAGAGCAGTGATCAATGAACTCTTGACCGTATTGATCGGTAGATTAAATGCAAGACAAAACAAGCTTTGCGTCAACAGAGCGACAGCAATAACTGATAACACATTTGTAAAATTAGTATCCCAATTGAGAATCAGAATCCCAAACAATAAGAAACTGCCTAAAAATAGAATTTGTAAAAGTCGAAGGTCAAATTTCATGGGTATCTACAAAAAAGAGTTGCAAATGTACATAAAACCATCATATCTTATTATGATTTTCAGATGATGTTGTTGTTAACTTTTTCATATCACCTTTGTTTGACTGAAAATCCTATCGTCCTTTTTTATTGAAATTGTTTTCGTGTTTTGAATCGAGACTTGAATAGTCGTAGCCAAGATTTTGTTTTCAAATTTTTTCTAAAAACAATTCGGCAATTTACCCAAACCAATTCATATCCAATTACTATATCTTTGGGCATTGAACCAGACCAATGCAACCAATTTCAAGATTTGAAAATTTAGAAAAAGCTATACAATTAGAGCATGATTACGAAAAATCAATCTACTTAGAAGCATTACATCAAAACAGTATCGCCAATTTGGTTGTCGATGGATTTGTTTGGTATCCACTTCAAATCATAGATTCGGGTTACAGCGTCGGTGAATATCCCTATCTTACTCTTGAAATGGACGAACAAAAGCTACAGTCACATAAGTTCAAATCAGGATCGGTTATTCAATTTTTTCAAAATATTGATGGTGATATTCACAAGCAAAAGGTAGGTGCAACGATATATTATGTCAATCGAAATAGATGTAAAATCATTTTTGAAGATAATGAACTGCCAGAGTGGTATGACGAAGGGAAAATAGGGATAGCGCTGGACTATGATGAGCGAACGATCAAAGAAATGAAACTGGCTATGGTCGCCATCAAGAATGCCAAAGACAGTCCTGCAGCCGATATTCGAGATATTATATATCGAGAGAGAAATCTAGAAACAATTGTGGTAGCGCCTTTTGTACCAAAGAATAAGAACCTCAACCCATCGCAAATGGAGGCGATATCCAATATTATTCACACGGAAGATATTGCGATGGTTTATGGTCCTCCAGGAACAGGGAAGACGACAACCTTGGTAGAGGCTATCGTGCAATTAGCAAAAAAACAAGATCAAATCTTAGTGACAGCCGCGAGTAATAGCGCTGTGGATCTGCTCGTCGATAAGTTGCACTCTACAGACCTTCGAGTTGTTCGAATTGGCAATATATCAAGGGTTCATGAGGATATCATCGCTCATACATTAGACTACAAAATCGAAAAGTCTCCTGAATTTCAGGAAATTAAAAAACTGCGAAAACGCGCTGATGAGTTTCGGAAAATGGCCAATAAGTATAAACGAAAATTTGGAGCAGATGAGCGCGAGCAGAGGAGACTTCTCATTCAAGAAGTCAAAGAAATCAACAAACATATTCTTTGGATTGAAGATTATCTGGTGGCAAAAATTATGGATCAAGCAGAAGTCATCTGCACAACCTTGGTTGGATGTGAATCGAGGTATGTTCGAGATCGAAAGTTTAAATACTGCGTTATAGACGAGGCATCCCAGGCGCTAGAGCCTGCAACCTGGATTCCGATTATGAAATCAGAACGAGTCATCCTCGCTGGTGATCCGTTTCAACTGCCACCGACAGTCAAAAATCGCGAAGCTGAAAAATTTGGACTCAACCTTTCGCTCATGGAGCAGTGCTTTGGATTGAAGTCTCGTGTATTCTTGCTAGACACTCAGTATCGAATGAAGGCCGAAATTATTGGCTTCAGCAATCTAGCTTTTTATGAAAGCAAGCTAAAATCTGCGCCGAATACGGATCATAACATTTTCAAAATCAAAGATTTTCAGTATGAACCGCTTCTGTTTATTGATACTGCAGGATGTGGATTTGATGAGGTTCGCAATGAGAAAACAGAGAGTTTGTACAATCCGGATGAAACAAAACTATTGTTTGATTATTTAGAAAAAACCTTACTGGAACTGTCTTACTCTTTTGAAAATATGACCATTGGAGTCGTTGCGCCATATCGTGAGCAAGTGATTGCGATGCGGCAATATGATATGGATAATAATCAACTTTCGCAACATTACAATATGGATATCGAGACAATTGATTCCTTTCAAGGACAAGAGCGAGATATAATTTTTATATCGATGGTTCGATCCAACGAACATGGCAATATCGGTTTTCTTCAAGACTATCGAAGGATGAATGTTGCTTTTACCCGAGCAAAAAGGATGCTTCGAGTATTTGGAGATAGCGGAACTATTGGCTCTGATAAGTTCTATCAGCAATGGATTCATTATATCGAATCCATAGGAGGCTATAAGAGTGCTTGGGAGTTTCTCTGATTTTTTTGTAACATTATCGATCAATGCATACTAATTTTGAAAAAAAGCACGAAATAATTGTCAAAAGAGCAATCGTTTTTAGATCAGATAAACCAACATCGCGGTATTCTCTACAAGATTGCAAGAATATATGTGGATGATCCGGAAGATCGAGCAGATCTGATTCAAGAAATGACCTATCAGGTTTGGCGAAGTTATGACAGCTTCAAGTCGCAAAGCCTTTTCAGTACATATTTGTATCGTATTTGTCTTAACACAGCTATTTTATCTTTCAAAAAGGAAAAACGGCGTATGACAACAGAGGAGTCTTTCTATATTGAAACAGAACACATTTTACAAGATGATGAGAACTCAAAAGAGATACAATTGTCTAAAATATACTATGCATTCAAGCATCTGACAGAAATCGAGAAAGCGATCCTATTTCAATATCTAGAAGGTCTTCCTCATTCCGATATTTCCAGAAACCTAGGACTATCAGAGGTGAACGTACGTGTGCGTTTTCATAGAATAAAAGAGAAAATTAAATCGATCATTTCTAAAACTGAAGAAAATGAAAATTGACAATATCCAAGAAATATGGCAGTCTGAAAGCAACAATCAAGATCAACCAATCTTGAATCAATTGAGCGCGTCTGAAAAATTTCAGAATCCAATTCGAAAAATCAAACGAAATATGATTTTTGAATTTGTTTGTTATCTGCTTAGTTTTTTCTTGATACTGAAGGTGGTTGCAAGAAACGAAGCTTTTTTGAATGAAAAATTATCTAATTATTATATCGTTTTTGCAGTTCAAGGAATGGTGTGTTTAGCATTTTTTTATCAGTTTTATCTATTTTATAAAACTATCAGCAAGGTTCAATTGACAACCTTGAAAAACTTAGTAATCTTTCGGTATGAACTGAAGATCGCTCTGCATATTTATCGAATTTATTGCTATTTATTTGCAATTATTGCTCTTCCGATTATTCTTGTTATATTATTTCAAATTGGTCAAATTTCATTTGAAATAAACAACATCGATATAGTCAAATGGCTAGTTTCTATAGCTCCATCTGGCATTTTGATAACATTCTTTTTTATATTTTTGTTTACAGAATTGTATCTGTATACTAGTTATGGAATTTATATTAAACGAGTCGATAAGATTCTAAAGGAAATGGAGGATCAGGTTGATGAAAATGTCTGACCCTACTTCTAGCAGAACAATACGTTTTTTCGGAAATGGGTTATTACATTTGGCCTCTGATTTCCCTTCCTAAAATAAAAAAAAAATAGTACATTTGCACCCTTACAAAAAACGCAACATACTAGATTTTAAAAGACTATGGCAATTATTACCAGTATTCAAAAACATGCTTATATCCTTGTAGCAATTATTGCTATTTGCATCCTAACCTTCTTGTTCGAGGTTATCAATCCCAATCTCAATGCATTGACCTCTGACAATTCCGTTGGTACTGTCAATGGCAAAACATTGGAATACGACGAATATAAAAAGTTGTTTGATGACCGTGAAAAGGAGCTTAGAGCTACAAAAGGTGGACAAAACCCAACAGAAGATGAGCTGTTTGGAATCAAAAATCAAATATGGAGCAATTTCGTATTGGAAAATGTAGTTACCAAAAATCTTGAAGAATTAGGTATTGGTGTCTCGGGTGCAGAGCTTGTAGAAATTACAACCGGTCAGTATATTGACGCGCAAATCAAACAAATTCCAGCCTTTACAGGTGCTAATGGTCAATATGATCCTATTCTTTTCAAAAACTTCATGAAGACGATCAGCATGGACAAGGAGCGTGAAAAATCTTGGTTAGAGTTTGAATCTCAGTTGAAAGCCAATCG
>CANHJR010000090.1 GCA_947461165.1 Saprospirales bacterium
CGATTGAGCAAGACATCTTCTACTAATTCTAATAAATCTTTTGGAATTTCATCGTAAACCTCCAACATTGCTGGATTAACAATACCCATGTCCATCCCGTTTTGTATGGCATGATATAGAAATGCAGAATGCATCGCCTCTCTCACAACATTATTTCCTCTGAATGAAAAAGACACATTGCTTACACCGCCGCTAACTTTAGCTCCAGGCAGATTTTCCTTGATCCACTTCGTCGCCTTAAAAAAATCAACCGCATAGTTTCTATGTTCATCGATCCCTGTGGCAACCGGAAAAATATTAGGATCAAAATAAATATCGTTTGGATTGAAACCAACCTTTTCTAATAGAACATCGTAGCTTCGTTTGCAAATTTCGATTCTTCGTTGATAGGTATCCGCTTGGCCTTTTTCATCAAAAGCCATCACCACGGTAGCCGCGCCATATTTTTTAACCAATTTGGCCTGATAAATAAACTCTTCTTCTCCGTTTTTGAGAGATATAGAGTTTACAATTCCCTTTCCTTGAATACATTTTAATCCAGCTTCAATAATTTCCCATTTCGAGGAATCTATCATGATAGGAATTCTTGAAATATCAGGTTCAGAGGCTATAAGGTTTAGAAACTCAACCATCGCTAATTTTCCATCAATCATCGCCTCATCCATATTGACATCTAGGACTTGAGCACCACCCTCTACTTGATCACGAGCTACTGCAAGGGCTTCATCAAATTTTTCTTCTTTGATCAATTTTAAAAACTTGGCGGAACCTGTTACGTTTGTCCGTTCGCCAATATTCAAAAAATTGGAATCCCTTGTAATTATAAGAGGTTCAAGGCCTGATAATTGTGTCATATACATACTACTATAGTTTACAAATGTACATAAAATTTTTCTTCGTCAAGTTTCAAAGCAATGGTAAAAAAATTTCATAATTGCTCTTAAGTCAAGAAAACAATGAAATTTATGAGAGAATGTTAAACATCTTGTTTTTTTGCTTATAACAAATCAATGAAATGCTTATATTTGCTAATCTATAGGTTATTATAAAAACGAATTCTTATGAGAATATTTTTCCTTTTCATGTCTATCATTCTGATTCAAAATAGTTTTGGCCAAACTCGAAGAAGTTCTACAACCACTCCTGTTGTAAACACTTCAGGATCAAAGGGTACAAACTCATCGTCATCAACTAGCCCATCATCGACCAACAATAGTTTCCTAGGAACGATTGACAAGGAGAATGCTAAACCGACAAAAGCTCCTTCAAAAATAGTGGAAATTGATGATGAACCAAGTCTTAGTAAAACCGCGGCACCTGCTAAGTTGCCTGCAACCTCATCTCCAGCGATGAGCGAAACAGTAGCTACCCCTGTTTCTGCTTCTCAACCGAATACAACAACATTGAATGCTCCAGCAAAAACCCTTGGATCCTCGACTGAAGAGGTATCCACCCCTGTTTCTCCCGCTGTAATTCCAGCAAATGCACCAAATACAGCTGTTGAAAAATCAGAGGTTTCGAACCTGAATGCTCGCATAGATGCTAGAAACAGACAAAGTGAATCGCTATCAAAAGATATTGAATTTTATAATAAGCTTCGAGAACAATATGAGGCAGAAGAAAAAGCTCGTACAGAAAAAGCAGAAAAAGATGCTCTTGAAAAAGCAAAAAAAGACGAGGAAGCTTATCAGGCAAGACATCTAAAAACAGAGGAAGCTGCACAGTTTGAAAAATTCAGAAATGGTGCAAAAAATGCAGAAGAGAGAAAAACTAGCCTAGAAGAGGATTACAACAAACTCTTCAAGTAGCAATATGAATAACGAACTACTTTATAAGCAGTTACGAGAAAGGATCTTGATTATGGATGGCGCTATGGGCACCATGATCCAAAGGTACACTCTTACAGAAGAAGACTTTAGAGGCACGAGATTTACAGAAGCCAAAATACCGCTCAAAGGAAACAATGATCTTCTCTCCATTACTAGGCCAGATATCATAAAAGCAATCCATCTTGAATACTTGAAAGCTGGTGCCGATATTATCGAAACAAATACCTTTAGTGGCACCACGATTTCACAAGCTGATTATGAGCTAGAATCAGCAGTATATGACATCAATTATTGTTCTGCAAAAGTTGCGAAAGAAGCTATTGCTGAAATAAGCACAGCTGAAAAACCTCGATTTGTTGCCGGTGCTATCGGCCCAACAAATAGAACGTGCTCCATATCCCCGGATGTGAACAGGCCTGGATATCGCGCAGTGACTTTTGATCAGATGGCAACTGCGTATCGCCAACAAACCGAGGCGCTGCTTGATGGAGGAGTTGATATTTTATTGGTAGAAACTATATTTGACACCTTAAATGCGAAGGCAGCATTGTTTGCAATTCAAGAAGTCCTTGAGGAGCGAAACTTAAATACCCCAATTATGGTCAGTGGCACGATTACAGATGCTAGCGGTCGCACATTGAGTGGTCAAACGGCCGAAGCATTTCTGATCTCTTTATCTCATGTACCACTTTTAAGTATTGGATTCAACTGTGCCTTGGGCGCCAAAGATATGAAGCAACACATTGAGGTTCTTGCTAAGCGGGCACCATTTCTCATTAGTGCCTATCCCAATGCTGGTCTACCGAATGAGTTTGGACAATACGATGAATCACCAGAATTTATGGGGATTCAAGTGGAGGAGTTTATGAGAGAAGGGTTGGTGAACATCATAGGTGGTTGTTGTGGTACGACACCTGATCATATTGCTGAATTTTATCGCATTTCACAAAAATATTCTCCTAGAAAAATAAAGACTACCAATGCTTGAAGCTAAAGAAAGGATCCGTAAACCGGATTGGCTAAAAATAAAATTACCAACAGGAAACAATTTTAGTTCCCTCAATAAAAATATTCAAGAAAACAAACTACATACCATTTGTGAAAGCGGCAGGTGTCCAAATAAAGAGGAATGTTGGGGGGCAGGAACCGCCACGATCATGATTCTTGGAAATGTTTGCACTCGTTCTTGCCAATTCTGCAATGTTGAAACGGGGAAACCCGAAGATGTTGACATTTTTGAACCAGGAAGGGTCGCTCAGTCTGTAAAATTAATGGGTGCTAAACACCTTGTCATAACCTCTGTAGATAGAGATGACCTAATAGATGGTGGAGTGAGTATATGGGCGGCAACGGTTCGAGCCATTCGAAAACAAGCGCCAAGCACAACGTTAGAAACATTAATTCCAGACTTTCAAGGAAAAACTGAATTGTTGGATAAAATAATTGAAGTCAATCCTGAAGTTGTTTCTCACAATATTGAAACCGTAGAACGATTAAGTAAAACAGTTCGCATACAAGCACAGTTTGCTCGAAGCCTTTTCGTTTTGAAATATCTAAAAGAAAATGGAATTCGAAGAACGAAATCTGGAATAATGCTAGGACTAGGGGAAACGAAAAGCGAAATTATTGAAGCTTTGTATCAACTTAGAGACCATCAAGTGGACATTGTGACCCTCGGTCAATACCTACAACCTACAAAGAAACACCTTGCTGTTCAAAAATATCTTAGTCCAGGTGAGTTTAAAGAGCTTGAAGCAATCGCTCTCGACCTAGGGTTTATGTATGTGGAATCTGGCCCTTTGGTTAGAAGTAGTTATCATGCAGAGAAGCATATTGTGTAATAAATCATTGATTCACAAAAACTAATGAGCTCTATATTCTTTATAGTCTAGGCAATTATACTACCACTTCTTGGTTTCTCATTTTTGCAAGCCTTGTTGTTGCTTCTGGTGTATTTCTCACGTTGTTAAATTCTATGACAATATACTGAGGTGACTGTTTAAAAGAGATTCCCTCCGGGTTTGCCTGAATATAGTCAATCATCAAACCAAATCGCTCCGTCTGATAGAAACTAGCGTCTTGATTTTGAATTAAAATACATTTTAACTTATTGTTTTTTAAAATAATTCGCTCTATACCCAATTGAGTTGCTATCCATTTCAATTTGATTGATTCTGTAATTTCATTGATTTGCTTAGGAAGTTTTCCATGAATATCCTTTAGGTTTTTAAGGTAGTCATTTAGCTCGTTTTCGTCTTTCACATTATTGAGATCGCTATATACCTTCAATCGATCTTGAGAATTTGGAATATAACTATCTGGAATAAACATATCATTATCCGTTTCAATTTGACAATCTCGCGAATAATTAATTATTTTGTTCTTATTCTCATCTTGATACAACTCTTTATATTCCCCTTCCTTCAACTCGGTGATGGCTTCGTCTAATATTTTCATAAACGTTTCATACCCGATATCGGAAATAAATCCACTTTGCTCTGCTCCTAATAAGTTTCCAGCACCACGAAGATCCAAATCTCTCATAGCAATTTGAAATCCCGAACCAAGATCAGAATTATTTTCCATAGCATTAAGCCTCTGCTTAGCTTCAGTTGTCAAGGTGCTGAATGGAGGGGACAAGAGATAACAAAAAGCTTTTCTATCACTTCTTCCCACTCTTCCTCTTAATTGATGAAGATCGCTCAGTCCAAACTGATGGGCATTGTTGATTATAATTGTATTCGCATTGGATATGTCTATTCCTGACTCAATGATATTGGTACTAAGCAAGACATCATACTTTTTATCTATAAAATCTATGAGTGTTTTTTCGATAACATCTCCATCAAGCTGTCCATGGGCATAAGCAATATCGATATCTGGTATTATTTTATGAAGCATTTCCTTGAGCTGAAATAAATCTTTGACCTTGTTGTGTACAAAAAAAACTTGGCCGCCTCGACCTGCTTCGTTCTCAATGATTTCTTTAATATAATCTGGATCAAAAACCGTTACTTCAGTATAAATGGCTTGTCGACTAGGTGGAGGGGTCTGAATCAAGGAATAATCTCTTGCTCCCAACAATGAAAACTGAAGAGTTCTTGGAATTGGTGTAGCTGTCATGGTCAGCGTATCGACGTTTAGCTTTAGCTCTTTTAGACGTTCTTTGACCTGTACGCCAAATTTTTGCTCTTCGTCGACAACCAACAAGCCCAAGTCTTTAAACTTTACATTCTTGCTTACAATAGCGTGTGTACCTATAAGAATATCAATTTTTCCGCCTTCTAAGTCTTTATATATATTCGTTTTTTCCTTTGTTGTTTTGAACCGATTTATAAACTCAACCCGACAAGGCAAATCGCCGAGCCTTTTTTTAAAGGTCAAATAATGCTGAAAAGCTAGTAAGGTCGTTGGCACCAATACCGCGACTTGTTTCGAATCACAAACTGCCTTGAAAGCTGCTCGAATCGCAATTTCGGTCTTTCCAAATCCAACGTCTCCGCAGACAAGACGATCCATGGGTATTTCTTTTTCCATATCCGCTTTGACATCCATCGCCGCTCTTGCTTGATCTGGCGTGTCCTCATATTCAAAAGATGTTTCCAATTCATACTGAAGATAGTTGTCTGGAGAAAATGTAAATCCAACACTTGCTTTTCGTTTTGCGTATAATTTTATCAAATCTTCCGCAATATCCTTGATCTTCTTCTTTGTTTTTCGTTTCGTGTTCTCCCAAGTATCGCTTCCGAGCTTGTTTAGTCTTGGCTCCGAGCCATCCTTTCCTACGAATTTGCTTATCTTGTGAAGAGAATTGACGTGAACATATAGCATATCATTGTTAGCATAAATCAAACGAACGGCTTCCTGTTGTTTACCTCCAACGTCTATTTTTTCTAACCCAGAAAATCTTCCCACACCGTGATCCAAATGAGTTACAAAGTCACCTGGAACGAACTCCCTCATAGATTTTAACAACTGAGCCTGTGCAGAGAGGTTATTGCTATGGCCTTGTTGGGTGTATAGTCTCTTTGCAAATATTTCATGTGTGGTCAGGACTACTCTTTTTTGATGATGATCTACAAATCCTTTTTGAATTTCCCCTTGGATATGCTTAAAATTCCTTTCTCCCCCAAGGTCAATAA
>CANHJR010000091.1 GCA_947461165.1 Saprospirales bacterium
CATAAAGTTAAAATAATGAAAAGAATATCATCAAGTAAAACAAAAATTGCCGAATTCACAGTTATTCGGACTGGTGAAAAAAAATTAGGCGAAATCGTGCCAAGAACAGAAATCGATCTTGTCAAAAACGAAGATTTTGTCAAAGAATTCTCTGCAATATCTGCCAAATATGTCGTATTGGGCATTCCAGAGGACATTGGTGTGCGTGCAAATCATGGAAATCCTGGAGCGAAAAACGGATATAACAGCTTCCTGAAATATTTCTGCAATATGCAGTCCAATTCTTTTACCAATCCAGAGGAAATACATATTTTAGGAGAGCTTCACTTTCCAGAATTGGTTACTCAGGCTTATGGAACAAGTGCTATCAATGAACTTCGTCAAATCTGTTCTGAACTAGATGAATTGGTTTATCAAATCATTTTTGAAATTGTAAAAAACGGAAAAACACCAATCATCATCGGTGGAGGACATAACAACGCTTATGGCAATATTATGGGATCATCCATTGCGCTTGGATCACCAATTGATGTGCTAAACATAGACCCTCACGCTGACTTCAGAGCTGCAGAAGGGAGACATAGTGGTAACGGATTTCGATATGCATTCGAAGATAAATTTCTTGGAAAATATGCCGTTTGGGGATTAAATGAAATGTATAATAATCAGCTTATACTGGATGAATTTACCCAAAATGAAAACCTTTGTTATGAAAGTTTTTATCATATTGTCTCAGAAAAGTCAGTCAGCATTGAAAAATTCATATCCTTTCTTGGTCCTAAAATTGGCTTTGAAATCGACTTAGATAGCATCAAGAATATGCCTAGTTCTGCCATATCATCCATAGGCTTTTCAGAAGAAGAAATTCTCAAATTTATTGGCAATGTGAAATCTCAAAAAGAAATCATTTATTTTCATTTGTCGGAAGGTGCGCCAACTAATGATTCGCAGTATATTGTAGGTAAGTTTTTGGCAATGGCTGTTATCAAAATGACAACTTGATTTTTTATATTCTAACCCTATTTCAAAGTCAAAATTCTGACAGAGTATACTAGATCGCTTCTTTTTCCGCCTTGGCGTATAACTCACGAATCCAAAATGCAAGCATGATCCATCCGATAACCGCAGGATAAAAGAACATTCTCATAATATTGTCTTGCTCATAGATATTAAATCCTGGATTACCACCATTGCCGGGGTGAAGCGATTGCTGAATCCTTGGAATAATCCAAATAAAGACAAAGTAGATCACAAACGCAAAAATATTATACACAGATGATAATTTCGCGCGCTTGATTTCATCATCCACACTCGAGCGAAGCACGAAATATGCCAAATATGCTAACATCCCTATGGCTGCACCATCGAGTTTCCACTCCTCTTTCGGCCAAAAGGCTCCCCAAGTATACCTAGCCCAAACCATTCCTGTGAGTAAACCTAAAAGCCCAAAGTAGATCGCTATTTGCGCACTAGTTTTAGCTTTTAAATCTCTTTTCAAATCACCAGAATGCAAAAACAATATCGAATTCACAAGGCTATACACCAACAATGCCATCATGGTAAACCACATTGGAACATGAAAAAATAAATTGCGGATGGTTTCTTGAAGGATTGCACGATTTGGAAATGAAAATCTAAATGGAGCCACTAGTTTATCAAGTAAAATAGGTTCAAAATTCTGCCCACCAATATCAGAATCGACATAATAGGCCAGAAATGAAAGCAAATAACCTGAACTTTTAGTTTTTGCAACCAAGTCAAAGGCATCTCCTTTGAGAACTTCGTTGAATCGATTAGGATTCAAAAATTCTATTTCATAATGTCCTGATTTTTTAGTAACCGATTGATTATGAATAATTCTTTTGGATTTCAATGAGGACGAAGAGGCTACAAGATAGAAATCTTCAACAGATTCTTCTAATTTAGGGATCCCAACTTTGAAAGAAATTGTGGAATCATTCCGTTGATATTCGACAGTTTCAATATTTGGAGAGAGAGGAACAAATAGACCTCCTGCTATGCTCCAAAGAAGCAATAAAATACAAATCCACTGTAAATATTTTCTTGATATCATAATTAGTTATTCTCGCCAAATATATGGGTATAAAATTAATGCCAAGGCTAGCAAAAGAAGATCAAAACCTAACAAAATAGATAAATTGATCAAAAACTGATCACTTGGGGATGTAAAAAATGCTTCACGAGCTATTCTCGCAACCAATGTGATAAGCGGAATACTCAATGGAAATCCTAAAACAGCAGTAAGAATTCCATTGTTTTGCAGGCCACGAGAAATTGCGGTAGTCACGGTGAAAAGGATTGAAAATGAAATACTGCTAACCAAAATTGCAACCAGAAACAGACCAAAATTGGCGACCGGAGAACCAAACCATAACGAAAATGTGAAGTAAGCAATAAGATTTAAAACAATAGCATACAGGATCCCATAACATATTTTTCCAAAAATAAAAGCCTCAGGTCGAACGATAGTGTAATAATAGTAATACAAGTCTTGAGAATCTCTACTAAATTGGGAAATACAATTCTGAATGATCGAAAAGATAATTATCATCCAAAACATGACATTCCAAAATTTTACCTCAAGTTTCACTAAGGCTCCCTGCGTATTCATTAAAAAATACAACAAATAAGTAACTGAAAAAATGTATAATGCTATACTTAGAAAGCTTAATCTCTTTCGAAGTTCATGTTGGATTTCAAAGAATAAAATAGAAAACAATCAAATCGATTTTTTCAGATTATGAATTGGTAGACTTGCCCATTTCAACATAAAAATGGCATAATGTCTCAATTCCTTGATAGTAATTCCATAGGTTATAATGCTCATTAGGGCTATGAATCGCATCGCTGTCCAAACCAAATCCTAGCAAAACCGTATCCACTCCAAGAATTCGCTTGAACATACTGACAATTGGAATACTACCACCACCTCTAAGTGGAATTGGATTCTTTCCATAGGTTGCGAAGACAGCCTTCTCTGCGGCTTTATAGGCTAAGCTAGTAAATGGTGTCACAGCTGGTTCACCACCATGATGTGGGGTCACTTTGATTTTGACAGACTTGGGTGCAATGGATCTAAAGTGGTCCTCAAATAATTTTGAAATTTCTTTGTAATCTTGATCTGGTACTAAACGCATCGAGATTTTGGCAAATGCCTTTGAAGGAAGCACGGTCTTAGCACCTTCTCCAATATAGCCACCCCAAATACCATTAACATCTAGGGTTGGACGGATACTTGTTCGCTCTAGAACTGAATATTCCTTCTCACCATATACGTCATCTATATCCAAATGCTTTTTGTAATCATTGATATCAAATGGCGCTGCTGCCATCGCTTTTCGTTCTTCAGCATCAACTGTTTTCACCTTGTCGTAAAAGTTAGGAATCGTTACTGTCCCGTTTTCATCTTGCAAAGAGGTGATCATCTTACACAATGTATTGATAGGATTGGCCACTGCCCCCCCATAAATACCAGAGTGTAAATCTCGATTTGGACCTGTGACTTCAACTTCCATATAGCATAAACCTCTCAAACCTGTTGTAATAGATGGATGCTCATTGGAAATCATAGATGTGTCAGAAATAACAATGCTATCACAACTTAATTTCTGACGATTTTGATTGACAAATGTTTCTAAATTTTCAGAACCAACCTCTTCTTCACCTTCGACGATAACTTTGATATTACAGTTTAGCTTATTCTCCTTTAGGATAATTTCCAACGCCTTGAAATGCATATAAAACTGTCCCTTGTCGTCTGCTGCACCTCTTGCATATATTTTACCATCTCGCACCACCGGCTCGAAAGGCGGCGAAGTCCATAAATCAATGGGATCAGCGGGCTGCACATCATAATGTCCATATACCAAAATTGTTTGATGATCAGAACTTAAAATTTTCTCTCCATAAACTATTGGGTAGCCTGCAGTTGGCATTATTTCTACAGCATCGAGACCTGCGGATTTCATTCGATCAGCTACATATTCCGAACATTTGTGAACATGTTCAGCATAGTTTGGATCTGCAGAAATTGAAGGAAATTTTAGTAAATCAACCAATTCTTGAAGATAAATTTCTTTATTTGACTCGACAATTGCTTTAAAATTGGACATAGGTTATTTATTTTTTTCTGTGCTTGTAAAAATAATAGAATTTTGGTAGATCTCCCTTGCGACAATTGGACTATAAAATCAATCCTTGGTACATGTATAGCCTAGGGATTCATAATACGGTTGTTCCGCAATTCGCGAACCACATAGTCTGAGATCTACAGAATCTGCACCCAAAGCCCTACGACATGTTAAACAATCTACCTCACGACTGCAACTCCATAAAATAAGAATCAAGAAAAAACTTAAAATTATTCCTAAAAAACGCATTTTTGAGAATATGATAAGACTAATAACTAGTCAGTCTATCCAAGGTAAGACTTCAATAATTTACTACGAGATGCCGCTCGCAATTTGATGATCGCTTTATCCTTGATTTGACGGACACGCTCACGAGTGATCCCAAGCTCTTCGCCAATATCTTCCAAACTCATTGGATGATCTATTCCAATACCGTAATATAGTTTTATAATCTCACGTTGACGGAAGGTCAATGTGCTCAATGATCTTTCAGTTTCTTTTCGAAGTGAATCAATATATTCCATATGACTATCTGCAAAATCAGCATTGTCATTTTGGAGAACATCAGACAATGAACTTGATTCGCCTTCTATCAATGGAGCATCTAGCGATGTATGACGCGAAGAAAGCTTGAGCGTTTGCTCGATTTCACGCTGTGGAATTCCAAGATAAATGGACAACTCTTCTACGGAAGGTTCACGATCATATTCTTGTTCAAGATGGATGAGTGCCTTTCTGATTTTGGACAATGAACCAACCTTATTCAATGGCAAACGCACGAGTCTTGACTGCTCTGCCAATGCCTGCATAATACTCTGTCTAATCCACCATACTGCATAGGAGATAAACTTAAATCCTCGTGTTTCATCAAATTTTTGAGCCGCTTTGACCAAACCAACGTTTCCCTCATTGATCAAATCGTTCAAAGTCAAACCCTGATTTTGATATTGCTTAGCTACTGATACCACGAAACGCAAGTTGGCGTTTACTAATTTCTCTAACGCTATTTGGTCACCCTTTTTAATTCTTTTGGCAAGTTCAACTTCTTCTTCCGCCGTAATCAACTCTACCCTGCCAATCTCTTGAAGATATTTTTCTACGGATTGACTTTCTCTATTGGTGATCGATTTTGATATCTTTAACTGGCGCATTCTTAGGGTTTAGCTATTATGAAATTATAAGGCTTAAACTGAAAAACAAGGTCAAAAGTTCCAAAAAAGTTCATTTATTGAATAAAAAAGGTCAATTTACACCGTTATCCACAAGTCACCAACAAAAAATCTAGTTGTTTCGTCTCAAAACCTCCAAGACATTGGTGAAATCTTTCGGGAAGGGACTTGAAATTGATACAAGGTCCAATGTAAAAGGATGAACAAAGTCTAAATTGTGCGCGTGGAGTGATAAACGCTGAATAAGCGATCGTTCATCTTCTTTACCTTTGTAGTTGCGCTTTATTTGCGAAAGATAGACTCCGTTATCTTGATTATACAATGTGTCGTATGCCAAAGGACAGCCAATAAAAGCTGAATGAACTCGAATTTGATGCGTACGGCCGGTCTTGATATCAAATTCGATGAGACTATGACGTCGAAATTTTTCAATGACGGTATAATCCGAGATAGCGCGTTTACCTTTGTCTTTGTAGGCAACTCGGTAAGTTCCTTTTATATTCGGATTTTCTTCCAAATAGTTATCGATGGATCCAGAATCTAAAACGGGACTGTTGGCCACCAAAGCCACATATTTTTTGGTAATATTGTGGGTTTCAAATAAAATAGACAGTGC
>CANHJR010000092.1 GCA_947461165.1 Saprospirales bacterium
GATAGATAATACAAGATCATCTGCAAAAAATTCACCTAAATACTGACCATAACCGTTTTTGTTGATCCGACCGGTATCGCTATCAAGCCATTGTTTGACCCCACCGAGAGTAGATGTTCCTGCTTTCTTTAATTCGATTTTCAGAACAGGGTAGGTTGTAAAAATATTGCCTTGACTACTTCGATTCTTGACCAAAATAGTACTAAGGTCGAAGTCAAACACCTTTGTACGTGCATTGCAGGTTGAGCTCAGTTTTACTTGTACCGTTTCTGCCTCACCATTGGGATTCACCGTTAGATATAGCAATTTATTGGAGCTACCCTTGCCTAGATCATACTCTTTGTCTCGCGTAATTCCACTAATATTGAATCGTTTCACGTAGTTCTTATTGGCCTTGATATCCGTATAAACCATGTTGTATATCGTTCGCTCATCTTCCCGCTTCCATACGCCTGCATAAATGATATCTTTTCCCATAAATTTCTTATCAGAAATCTTTGACACCATCATTTTGCAATCCTTGCGTATCACGATGATATCGTCAATGTCAGTGCAGTCCATGATGAATTCTTCCTTCTTCAGTCCAAAACCTACAAACCCTTCTTGATAGTTTACATATAGCTTTTGATTATTGGCTGCTACCGTTTTGACCTCTATTTGTTCAAATTTTCGAATCTCGGCTTTACGCTCGCGACCTTTTCCAAATTTGGTCATTAGATTTGTGAAATAGTCTATGGCAAACACATTGATATTAGCCATATTATAAACCTTCTCCGCAATATCTGCCTCTATCTTTAGAATTTTGTTTCGCAGATCTTCTATGTCTAGTTTGTAAATTCTTCGAACAGGCTTCTCTGTTAGTTTTTCATAATCCTCTCGGAGAACAGGCCTTTTCAAATTTTTTAAGAATGGCAAAAAAGCTGTTTCAATAGCTTTTAGTACATCTTCCCAAGTGTTGTGCTTTTTCTCAAGTTCTTGGTATATCTTTTCCTCAAAAAATATTTTTTCTAAAGAGAGAAAATGCCATTTGTTCTCTAATTCTATCTTGTCATTCTCCAGCTCTCGATATAGCAGATCAACTGTTTTTTCTGTAGAAATTCGCAACATTTCACTCACTCCAAGAAAGACAGGCTTGTCCTCCACTATACAACAGCCTAAAGGACTAACGGTTGTCTCACATTTAGTAAACGCATACAAGGCATCAATAGTCAACTCCTGTGATGTGCCAGGATATAATTCCAAGATGATCTCTACCTCACTTGAGGTATTGTCTATGACTTTTTTTATCTTGACTCTTCCTTTGTCGATTTCAGCAAGTATGCTATCTATAATAGATCCTGTTGTTTCGGAGAAAGGTACAGAAGTGATCTTGAGATGTTTATCATCTTTTTCGATTTTGGCACGACATTTTATCTTTCCACCTTGCAATCCGTCCTGATAATTCTGCACATCCACAAATCCACCAGTAAGAAAATCAGGGAACAATTCGAACGATTTCTTTTTAATGATGGCAATTGATGCCTGACAAAGTTCTATAAAATTGTGAGGAAGAATATAGGTTCGCAAGCCAACTCCAATTCCCTCCGCACCATGTGCAAGTAGCAATGGAAATTTTATTGGCAATAAGATGGGTTCTCGCTTACGACCATCATAGCTCATTTGCCAATCCGTCGTCTCATCATCGAAACTAGTGGCAAGGGCAAAAGGTGATAGTCTCGCTTCGATATATCTCGGTGCCGCAGCCACATCACCCGTTCGTATATCTCCCCAGTTTCCCTGTGTATCGATCATAAGCTCTTTTTGGCCAATCTTGACCAACGCATCACCAATACTCGCATCACCATGTGGATGGTATTGCATCGTTTGACCAATTAGGTTGGCGACTTTTGTATATCGACCGTCATCCTGGACTTTCATGGCATGAAGTATTCGTCTTTGGACGGGCTTCAATCCATCATGGATGTGCGGTATTGCACGATCGAGATTGACATAAGAGGCATACTCCAAAAACCACTTTTCATACAAATCGTCGACATGCAAAGTCTCCTTTAGATTATCCGACATCATATGACCAATTATTTTTATTAAATTTCATTTTAAAAGATGACTTTTCCATTCAACACTACAAGCAAATTACGCAAGAAAATTACAAATTGATCATTTAGAGTATAAACATTCTACGGAGGATAAGCGTAAATTCTGTCCATAGGGAATAATTTCGCAAATATTTTAGGTCTGTGGTGCGCAGTTTGTCATGGCTGGAATAATAAACGCCATCCTTTAGCCTCAATTGTTCTCTCAAATCAGGGTTCTGGACTGCAACCCAAGTCAATTTTCCAAACAAAACCGCAAATATCGTTTTCAAGGAAACGCTTGTTTTCCGGACAATCAAGGACAAAACCGGATAAGCCATGATCATAGCAAGTGAAAAAATGATATCTAAGAATCTTTTCATTATGAGCGATGAAGATTCCAATGCCGGTAAATTTCGGTCTATAGCCAATGTGTTCTCAGAAAAATTCTTGCCCAAGCTTTCGATCAGATAGCCTCCAGATGGATGATAAAGCCATACTTGATTTTGAGAGCTCACTTCTATTTGATAAATAATTTCGTCAATTGGCACATCCGTCACATCCATAACAATGGTGTCGCAATTCAAGTCAGAAGAAGCGTAGTTATAGTTGGAAATCATAGCCAAAAGGGCGCCAAATTCATCCAAATTTAAACTACTGGGTAAAAAATTAGCATTAAACACATCCGGCTCATTCCATTTCACCTTGTTTCTAAGAAGCTTAGCTCCAACATATCGTATTAAAAGCGGAAGAACTATCTTTATAATTATACCCAGCAACAAAATACCTCTAGAAAACTTATACTCCGAAGGTAAAAGAAAATACAACACCAAGGTGATTAGGATGCCAATGGCTGAACCTTGAAACAATCTAGAGATTTCGACTTGTCTCTGATAAAATTTAGAAAAAAACAAAGCTCCAACCCAACCAACAGTATATAATGGCAAAATAAATACATAAAAACTAGAAGGGAAAAAATTCGGATCTGACTTGACATAAACCGCCCACCAATTTGAGATGATAGCTATGGACAAGTACATAGAAATAATGTCTAATATTGGGTAAACTAAAGCCAAAAACAAATATCGGAATGCTGACAGAACTTTCAATGAAAACAATCCAATTGGCATGATCAAGGAATTCAGAAAGGAGTTGGAAGCTGAAACATTCTTTTTCCAATAAATTTGTATGGCATTATAAAATGAAGATTGAAATTTCCAATTGGTTCTGGGCGAGCTTTTGCCTTTAAAATGAACTATCGGTTGGTCATCTAGATACCGAATCTGATAGCCAGCATTTTTCAATTGATATGACAAATCGATATCCTCCCCATACATAAAAAACTTCTCATCAAAACCACCTATTTCATTGTAAACAGATTTTCTAATAAAAAAACAAGCTCCCGAAAGGACTTCAATGTTTCCGTCTTCGTTGTATTGCTGATAGTATGAACTTGATCTATCGGCTGACCGCCATAAACTCTCTGCCCCTAAAAATTTGATAATACCAGATTTCAAACTTGGAAATCGTCTTTTAGATTCAGGCAAATAAACTCCCGCACCGTCTATCAATCTTACTGCCACTGCTCCGACATTTTGGTTGTCCAATACTTGAATAGCATTTGTCATTGTCATTTGACTAATGATCGTATCTGGATTCAAAATCAATAAATTCAATGAGCGGCTGCGCTCAACACCAAGATTGTTCGCACCTCCAAATCCTATATTATTAGAATTAAATATCCATTCTACATTAGGAAACTGCAATGGCAATTCACGAAGTATAGTTTTATCTTTGGATGCGTTATCTACTACAATAATTTCAATTGCTAACTCCTCTTGAATACGCGACAAAATAGTCAACGTCAAGTGAAGGTAATACTTGGCATTATAACTAACTACGACTACACTGCAAATAGGTTCGATAGCAAAATTATTTATTGATTAGCTGATCATATGGTTGACGAGATTGAATACTTCTGGACAACGTTAATTCATCTGTATAATCTAATTCACCCCCAAAAGCAACTCCACGAGATATGGTTGTAATTTTTACATTAGAGTTCTTCATTAGATTTGAAATATAATATATCGTGGTGTCTCCCTCTATCGTCGGGTTTAAGGCCATGATGACTTCTGCGTTTATCAATTCGCTGACTCTTGTTATTAGTAGGTCAATACTTAACATGTCAGGTCCAATCCCTTCGATTGGAGAAATAATGCCACCAAGAATATGATAAACGCCAAAATACTGATTAGTGCTCTCAATAGCTATCAAATCTTTATAACTCTCAACGACACATATCACGTTCTGATTTCTTGTTCTACTAACACAGATCTCGCAAATGTCATTGTCATTCGGAGCATTACATTGTCGGCAGAATCGGATATTCTCGTGCAATCCTTTCAAGGTATTTGATAGGCTAACAACTACTTCCTTTTTTGAGTTGAGGCAATGTAAGGCATATCTAAAAGCAGTTTTTCTTCCTACTCCTGGAAGTTTCGAAAACTCATGCACTAGATCCTCGATATATTTAGAAAGATACATATTAGCTCAAAAATAGTAGATTCTAATTAAAACCGTGAATCTGTATATGATATATCCTAAAAATTTAGACCGCAAAAAAAAAAGACCGAATTTCTTCGGTCTTTTTAAACTATTGAAAAGAAGTATTAGAACTTGATAATCTTGAACTCTGTGCGTCTATTCAGTTGGTGTTCAAATTCAGAGCATGTGGATTTGTTTGCGCCCTCACAAGCACAGCCATTTGTAAGTTCTGATTCACCATATCCTTTGGAAGACACTCTTTGTCGATCAATACCTTTAGAAATAATATATTCCATAGCAGATGCAGCACGTTTGCTAGATAATAACTCATTATACTTTGCTGTACCAGGACAATCTGAATGAGATCCCATTTCAATTTCTATTGTAGGATATGATTTCATAATGTTCACAATGTTATCCAACTCTTTAGCAGCACGAGGCTTGATATTCCATTTGTCTGAGTCATAATAGATATTTTCAATCTTAAACTTAGAACCTACCTTCGCTCTAGTTAAATAGATTGACTTAACAACATCTCCATTTGCATTTTTAGGCATTCTACAACTAAACGTCTCCGCGTTACCAATATATCTAGATCCATCCTCATTCGATTTTGAAGCTGAAATTCTATACGCCTCAGACTGATCCATTCCCGTAACTTTGAACCATCCTCCTGCTTTAGACAAGCCATTCGCTTCATCAGGAGTTGTCAAGCCTTTTATATTGACATTGGCACCTTCGATTGGAAGGTTTGTTTCCTTGTCTAATATTGTGATTACAAATCGACATCCATTAGGTGCAGTGACCGCCGCAGATTCTTTATCCATTGCAATATTTATTACCTTGACATCAGCTATTGATTTTAAAGATACCGTTTTCGGATAATAACCAGATGCAGTTGAAGATAGGTCACAAGTCTTTATATCAAAACATGCAACTTGAAACATTCCACGTCCATCAGTTGTATATGATTTCTTTGTACAAGGGATTTTTACTGTAGCGTTTGGTATTGGAAGATTTGTTTTGGCGTCATAAACTTTAACTGCCATATTGCAAACTGGATTAGACCAATAATAAATATCATCGTCTCCAATTCCGTTTGGTCTGTTTGATGTTAAATAGCCTTCGTTTCCACCTTTGGTAATCAAACCAAAATCATCATATGGTGAGTTAAATGGTGCTCCCAAATTCTCGGGAATAGCATAAGATCCATGGGAACCAGATGATTTATAAAGATCTAGTCCACCCAATCCCGGCAATCCTGAA
>CANHJR010000093.1 GCA_947461165.1 Saprospirales bacterium
CAACTTGACATTATATAAAAAAAATCCCAAAGAGATACTCTTCGGGATTTTTTTCAAACGTATAGTACAAACTCTCTTAGCAGATCTTAGGTTCGATTCTATGATTGTTTTTAAACAAATCATTTGGGTCGTTTGTAAGCATCATACTTGATTGGTGCTCTTTAATTTCAGGTAGATTAAACGGCAAATTGTCCATATTATTCAGAGGTGACTTGACATTCAGTTCCATTTCACGAATTTTTTTTCTTCGATCGTCAAACCCAAAGTTTTTGAATGGATGATTGTTCGATTCAAAACTATTCAAATTAGAAACTTCGTCTGATTCCTCTAGTAAAATGATTCCATCGTTGTCCTGAGTTACTTGGTTCTCAAAAAGATCATCAGCTTCTTGTTTCATAGATCCAAATTGAATCACAACTTGTTTGTTTGATTCCACTATGATGGCCTCTGAGTCCTCATTGATGTTGGTATTGTTGAGGTCAGCTACTTCAATTTCATTTTTGACTTCTTCACGAGGTAGCTCTTGTTTTTGAACTTCAATCGTTTGAGGTTTTTTCAATTCATTGAATCCAGTGACGACAATTGTCACTGCCAATTCTTCTTCCAAAGTATCATCTATCGCAGTTCCATACATGATTTCCATATCGCTCTCTGCAGCAGCATTGATGGCACCAAGAATGTTCTTCAGTTCCTTCATTGTACATTCGTGGCTTGAGGAGTAGGAGATATTTACGAGAGCCTTGGTCGCACCATGAATATTGTAATCACTTAATAACGGAGACTTCAATGCTTTATCTACAGCATCAAAAGCTCTATTTTCGCCTTGAGCATAACCTATTCCCATGATTGTCATTCCACCATCAGTCAATACATTTTTGACATCATTGAAATCGGTATTATGGATACCCGCTCCTGTAATGATTTCGGCGATACCTTTGGCTGCATTGGCCAAGATGTCGTCACCATAAGCGAAGGCTTCTGTCTGTCCGCAGTCAGGAAACATTTCTACAATCTTATCATTGTCTATAACGATATACGCATCTACGGTATCCTTTAAGGCTGCTAGTCCTTCATTGGCTTTGATCATTGGTTGCTTGCCCAAAAACGTCATTGGAGTCGTTACAATAGCAACCGTCAGAATGCCCATCTCCTTTGCTTTTCGTGCAATGACAGGAGACCCTCCAGTTCCAGTACCTTTTCCCATGCCAGCTGCTATAAATAACATTTTGGTATTATGACTGAGAACTTCACGAACGAGATCAATAGATTCTTCAGCGGCTAGTCTTCCTTTGTTTGGCTCTCCACCAGTACCCTCTCCACCCAAACTTTCTTGGCCTAGGAGAATTTTGTTTGGAACAAGGGACATCTGTAGGTGCTGGTCGTCTGTATTTGCAACAATAAAGCTAACGCCTTTTATCCCTTTTTTGTGCATATAGTTGACAGCATTGCTACCTGCACCGCCCACACCAATTACTTTAATGCTTGATGATTTTTCTTTTGGCAAATTGAATTCTACTTCCATCGGTTATGATTTTATGTGTTAAGTATGTTATTTTCTATGGGTGTCTTCAAAATCTGATGTGATCTCATCAGCTAGCATGAAGTCTTTGAATGTTTTGGCTAAATTTAAAAGCCACGCCGCATTCTTTTTTGGAATTGACTCTACCTCGTCATCATATAGGTTATGTGAAATGTCTGGAGTGATCTCCTCTTCTATCTTTATTCTTGATGAAGAAATTGGCTCTTCTTCTACGACTGAACCTGATTTCTCAGCGGCAAGCAAAGCTAATCCAATACTGGTTGCGAAGATTGTTTGCGAATATGCTTGATCTTGCAAATTGGACAATCTACCAGTAGGCATACCTATAGAAGTATGAAGTCCTATAAATTGTTCTACCATTGGTTTCAAATTGGCGATCATGGCACCACCGCCTGTGACGACAATTCCAGCATTGAGTTTATCTCCAAAATTGGAGTATGCGATTTCCTTCTTGACTTGCCCAAAAATCTGTTCGAGACAAGCGTTTACCAGGCGACAATAGTATCTCATTGGAATATGGACAGGTGGCAGATTGTCAAGATTGCGAACGGATAATAATTTTTTGTCAGAAATATGTTCGAATAGTGCGCTAGTATAGTTCTGGTTTTCTTTTAGCTTTCTTGCTGTCTGATAAGTTAGTCTCATTTTGTCCTGAATGATACTCGTGATATACTCGCCAGCATAAGGAAATATGGCAGTATGTCTAATAATCCCTTTGTGAAATATAGCGATATCTGTCGTACCACCTCCGATATCGACCAAGCATACACCTTCGGACATTTGCTCGTGGGTTAACACGGATGCTGCGGATGCTAGAGGTTCTAGATCCAATCCAATAGGAATATATCCTGCATCCTCGACACTAGTTACAAGATTGTCAGTTGAGTTTGAGTTTCCTTTGATCACGTGCCAGTTCGCTTCCAACCTATTACCTCTCATGCCAATTGGCTTATTTCTCAACGGTTGTTTTTGGTCGACATAGTATTCTTGAGCATGATAACTTATGATCTGCTCTCCAGGAGCTGTTTTGAGATTGGCTATTTGTTCTTCTAGAGCTTTGATATCTTCATAGTCTATTAGTTTCTCAGGATTCTGACGAGTGATACCTAACGTAAACTGGGTCGATTTGATATGAGCGCCAGCGATTCCAACAAACACCTCTTTAAAGTCAATTCCAGTTTTGTCTTTTGCCTTTTGACATGCAGCGATAATGTCTTCAGTTGTGTCTTGAATATTATCTACCTCTCCATCTCTAACACCTCGAGATGGTACCATGCCTGTGCCCAAAATTTCAATTTTTTGGTTTTCATTTTTTTTGGCGACAATACAGCATATTTTTGTTGTACCAATATCAAGACCTACGATGATGTTTTCTGGGTTCATATTTTGCGATTGTTTCATTTATTTTTTTGTTGCTATTACTTGTTGATTGTATTCAAAATTCAGTCTGGAATAATTGTCCAAACTCTTATGGTAAGGTGCAAGTTTGAAAAAATTCTTTACTTTTTCCATTTTTCTTTCCAACTTCGAGTCGATGTATCCAATCTGAACGCTAGGATCTGTGAATATCATTGTGAGTTCAAACTTTCCCGAGGCATCGATGTATATCTGATCTATAGCTGTATTCCAATTTTTGTTTTTCTCTATATACTTTGAGAATGATTTTAGCTCTGCAAGGATGAAACTGTCCTTGAATGTTCTTGGATATAATAATCCATCTACCTCGCCCAATACATGAATGACTCTACTAGAAAATTCATGATTAATATTCATGCGATCCCAATCTTCTGCTATATAATATGAGCTATTGTTTTTGTCGTGAATTCGAAAAATCGGTGCTTTTGGTACGATATACACATTCAAATTTCTATTTTGATCGATATACACATGAACGTTTTTTACGTATTCGTTGTTTTTGATATGATTTTCTATCATATTTGGCTTCAAATTACGACCAACAACTTGCGACCAATTCGGGTTCGATTGGTTGACCTCTTGCACAATATCTTTTGAATTTACAAATCCTAGATTCTTGTCTTTTTCTATAATAACTCGTATTTTATCGCAAGGATAGTCTGTCGATTTATTGGCAGCAGCTACCGTCATAACTGCGAATAGCAGAATAAGTCCTCCCCAGGAGATGGACTTTAAGGCAAACATAAAACTTCCTTTACGACGGTTCACTGTATTGTTTTTTAATTTTTGGTACAAGCGTAGAAATATCTCCAGCGCCTATTGTTAAAATTATTGTGCAAGATCGTGCTTTCAGAACAGACAAAATGGCTGTCTTTTCAACCACAAAAACGGGTTTGTGTAGTTTTTTGGATAGCCAATCAGATGTTATTCCTGCTATTGGAAGTTCTCGTGCTGGATATACTGGCAATAGAATGATTTCATCAGACAAATCTAATGCTGCAGCGAAATCATCGGCAAGATCTTTGGTTCTTGAGAAAAGATGCGGTTGAAAGATGGATAGTATTCGTTGGCCAGGGTAGATCTCGCGGACACTGCTCAATAGCGCTTCAATTTCAGTGGGATGATGCGCATAATCATCAATAAAAGTTATGTCCTCATCTTGATATATGAGCTCAAATCGTCTTTTGATTCCTCTGAAGGTTGCAATCGCGTGACTCATTGCTTCTTCTGAAAGTCCGAGTGTTTTTCCTACAGATACGGCAGCCAATACATTTTCGATATTGTGTCGACCGTTGTAATTCAACTTGAAAGTGACCGATCCGTGGTTGATAGTAAATGTGCTATGTGTTGGAAGCACTTGTACATTCGTCGCTTGGATTTCTCCAAGGCTAAATCCATATTGGCTTTTTTTTCCTGCAACAGTAATTTGGTCCTGAACATTTTCCGAAAAGATAAGATTGCCATTGGATGGCAAGAGGTCTAAAAACTCTTGAAACGTACTGACAATATGTTCGCGAGAACCATAAATATCCAAATGATCAGTGTCTATAGATGTCAATACGATGATATTCGGCGATAACCGAAGGAATGATTTATCATATTCATCTGCTTCTACCACGACGTATTCGCTTTCTCCGTATACATAATTGCTATTGAAATTCACTGAAATCCCACCTAGAAATGCGCTAGCATCTATACCACACTCACGAAGCAAATGAGCAATCATGGTGCTCACTGTTGTTTTTCCATGTGACCCTGCGACAGCTATCGTTTTTTTATTTCGTGTGATGATTTCTAGAGCTTCGGACCTCTTTATCATTGGCGTCGAATGAAACTGAAAATAATTTAGAAGGATTGAGTCTTTGGGGATTGCTGGGGTATAAATAATAATGTCATAATCTGTTTTGGTAGAAACGAGATCGTCCGTGTATGTGATTTGAGCACCTAAATGAGACAATTCAATAGTTAGATCCGTTTCCGTTTTATCATATCCAGATACCTTGATTTTTTTTGACAAAAAATATCGAGCGATGGCCGACATACCAATTCCACCAATTCCAAGAAAGAATACGCTACGAATATGGTCAAGTGTCATTTCATTTGGTTTCTTCATCTGCTATCTATTTATTGGTTTCTAGTAGTTCGGTTATTTTTTTTGCAATGGTTCTTGCAGCGTATGGTTTTGCTAACGATTTCATTGCATTGCTCATGGCGTTCATCTTTGTTTCATTCTGAATCAGTTTAAGAATGACTGGTACTAGATCGGCTTTGCTATCCTGGTCTTGAATGAGAATCGCTGCATTTTTTTCTACAAGTGCTTTAGCATTGCTTGTTTGATGATCTTCGGCTACATGGGGCGATGGTAGTGCAATAATCGCCTTGCCAATAACAAACATTTCAAACAATGCACCTCCTGCGCGAGTAACAATGATATCTGCTGCACCATATGCCATTTGCATATTGGAAATGAACTCTACCACACGGCAATTAGTAGAATCGTACTTTTGAAATGATGGATAAGCTGTCTTTCCTGTTTGCCATATCAACTGAATATCTGCGGCAAGGATTTTGTCTATTTGTGCTTCTATTCCTTCGTTGATCGCTCTGGCGCCGAGGCTGCCACCCGTCACGAAAACTGTTTTTTTATCAGGATTTAAATTGAAGAATCGAGACGCGGTTGTTTTGTCTACGATTTCTGTTGCAAATGATTCTCTTATTGCATTTCCAGTGTACATCGTTTCGGTATAGGGAAAGTAAGATGCGGAATTCTCAAACGAGATAAATGCGCATTTTGCCTTTGTTCCTAAGATTCGATTGGTGTACCCAGGTAGCGCATTTTGCTCTTGAATTACGGTTGGGATTCCAAGCCATTGTGCCATTTTGAGTGTAGGACCACTTGCAAATCCACCAGTTCCAATTGCCATGTTA
>CANHJR010000094.1 GCA_947461165.1 Saprospirales bacterium
GAACCTAGAGCAGATTATAGAAGAGAGGATTTTGAGGATGCAGGGTCAGAATATATCCATAAAGAAGAGCAGTCTACTAGAGATCGTTCAGATGATCGCCAAGATCGTCATCAGCACACTCCAAAGCCAGCGAACAAAGAGTTTGCATTCAATACGGATTCTATAAAAACGATGAGTGAGAATAAGTTGGATTTCTCCAAGGATAATGTAAAAGAGTATAGCGAGGACGAAGAAGATCTAGCTATGTAACTTCTTCACTTTTTTCTAGCCATCAAGATCCCATCTCGAATGGGCAGTATGGTTGTAAAATATTGTGGATGATTCATGACCATGTTGGTGACATCGACAATCGCTTGTGTATCTGAATTGATGCTATCTTTTTGTGTAACTCGGCCGTTCCATAAGATATTATCTATGAGAATATAGCCTCCAGATTTTATTTTTGAATCTGCTATTTGGAAGTATTTGGGGTAATTTTTTTTGTCTGCGTCCATAAATAACAAATCAATAGACTCATCTAGTACTGTCGGTAGAAAATCAAGACCTGGTATCAGCTGAAAGTCAATAATTTCATTTAGATTGCATTTGTCAAAATACTTGATTGGAATATAAGAAATATCATCGTTGACATCCAAGGTTATCAGCTTGGCGCCTTCTTGCATAGCAGAAGCCATACAGATAGCAGAATATCCTGTAAATGTTCCTAATTCGATAACCAGTTTTGGATTAAGTGCTGCTGTAAATTGAAATAAAAAATTCCCTTGCTCAGCACCAGATATCATATGTGGGAGCATCACTTTGAGATAGGTTTCCCGCTCTAGTTCCTCTAATTCAGGTCGAATATGCATACTGTATCGACGGATATATTCTTGAATTTCGGGATGTACAATTTCCATATCTTTTTGATCTGTTCTGACGGCGAATATCTAAATTTGCAGCAATATGCAAGGAAATAATCGTATTACTCAACTTTTTGGTATCGAAAAGCCAATAATTCAGGCAGGAATGATTTGGTGCAGCGGATGGAAACTGGCTGCGGCAGTTAGTAAAGCAGGGGGATTAGGGGTTATCGGTGCGGGATCCATGTATCCTGATGTTTTAAAAGAGCATTTGACCAAATTGAAGGCGAGCACGTCCAAACCTTTTGCTGTCAATTTACCATTACTTTATCCTGATATCGAAAAGCATGTTCAATCTTGTATAGATTTTCAAGTTCCCATTGTCATTACATCTGCAGGTAGCCCAAAAACGTGGACAAAAACCTTGCAAGAACAAGGAATTATTGTGGTTCATGTTGTAAGTTCCAGTGTTTTTGCTTTGAAATCGCAAGAAGCTGGAGTGGATGCTGTCATTGCCGAAGGATTTGAAGCAGGTGGTCACAATGGACGTGAAGAAACTACAACGATCTGCCTTATACCCAAGGTTCGCGATGTTCTTCATATTCCACTCATTGCGGCTGGAGGTATCGGTTGTGGCAGAAGTATGTTAGCAGCGATGGCCTTAGGTGCTGATGCTGTTCAGATTGGAAGTCGATTTGTGGCGAGTATCGAGTCTAGTGCTAGTCAAGCCTTTAAGGAAAAGGTCCTCGAAGCGAAAGAAGGTGATACAAAGCTCATGATGAAGGACATCACGCCTGTAAGACTATTGAAAAATGAATTTTATCAAAAAGTTGAATCAGCTGAAAATAACTGCTTAACCAAGGAAGCTAGATTGGAATTACTTGGTCGTGGTAGAGCCAAATTGGGAATGTTTGAAGGTGATATGATTGAAGGAGAATTGGAGATCGGGCAAGTGAGTGCAAATTTTCAAGAGCTAAAACCAGCGGCAGAGATCGTTGAAGAAATTTGGAATCAGTTTTTAGAAGAAAAAGAACGATTGATCCGTTTATGACAGAAGCACAAGCTAGAACGGTTTTAGGTCTTCCAGCACCTTTTACATTGGATCAATTAAAGCGTCAATATCGAGCTAAAGTATTGATTTCACATCCCGATAAAAACAACGGAGACGATACCAGATTTTTAATTGTAAAACAGGCTTATGAGCATTTGCTTCAAAGTCTTCAAAATGGTAATTTTCGTCAACAGACAAAAATACCAAATCGAGAAACTCAACAGCGTCGATATCAGGCTGAATATAAGTATAAGCAGAGAGTAAGGCGCGATATCGATTGGGCCAAAATGGAAGAAAATAAGAAAAAGAGATATCAAAGAGAGTTTGGTGAAAATGCCAAGTATGGATGCCTGATCGTTGTAATTATAACGATTATATCATTTGTGCTTGGTAGCCTTTTTGATCCTGAGTTTAATGGAGAAAAGGAAAAACAAAGAAATGCTCTCCACGAATTCGAATAATAAATCAATAAAAAAACTAAATTACACAAACCATGAAGTTCAATTATAGAATGTTTTTATCTGCAACGATTATAATTATTTTTGTTAGTGCTTGGTGGTATGGCGTTCAATTGATACAAGACACCCAAACAATCCCAAGTGGACTCGGCTATTACTATTCGGACACTACTCATGCGGAGGATTACAAGGTGAGAGACTTTCAATTCTACAACCAGGATTCCATTTTGATAAGTAGAGCCAACTTTGAGAATAAAATATGGGTTACAGACTTCTTTTTTAGCACCTGTGAAGGAATTTGTCCTATCATGAATACAAATCTAGGTCTGGTTCAGAGCCAGTATAAGGAGGACACCAATGTTTTGTTATTATCACATACTGTTGACCCTAAGACGGATGATATACCGCGATTAAAAGCATATTCACAGAGAATGGGAGGTATTCCTAGTAAATGGCATTTTGTGACTGGAAGGGAAGAGGATATCTATGAATTGGCACGAAAATCATATTTTGTAGCAACACCAAAGGATAGTACTTTAAATGAAGACTTTGTGCATAGTCAGTTGATTTGTTTGATCGATCCACATCTCCATATCCGTGGTTATTATGATGGTACCAATGGAAAAGATATAAAAAAGCTAATTGAAGATATTCAAAAGCTAAAGGTTGAATATAACAAAGACGGACGTCAAAAAACACTAGATATTTTCCCCTACTTTCGAAATAATCAATGAGGCTTCTTCTCTATTCCAAAAGTTGTGATCCTTTCTATAATCTAGCTATGGAAGAGGTGATAGTGCGAAAATACCCGCTAGAGGATTGTGAGGTTTTGGTGATTTATCTGAACGATCCTTGTATCGTTTTAGGCAAAAATCAAAATGTTCTAGCAGAGGTTTCATTATCTGCAATTGAAGACAGTGCTGTCATTAAATCTCGGAGAATAAGTGGTGGTGGAACGGTTGTACATGATTTGGGCAATATTAACTTTTCGTTTTTTACAAAACATGACATTCAGAATGTAAATAATTATTCAAACTCTGTTGGTTGGATGGTCGAATGTCTACATCAAATGGGGATCCAATGTCATCAAAATAATCGAAATGCAATTTTTCTTTCTAATGGAAAAAAAATAAGTGGAAGTGCCCAATTCTCTACCTCCAACGGCATCCTTTCTCATTTTTCTCTTTTGTATAATTCCGATTTGGATTTTGTTCGATACTGTTTGTCAAAAAATGATTCATTTCGGATGACAACCAAAGCCAGTCCGAGTGTCCGATCAGAAGTTGACAATTTGAAGAATTATTTGTCGATTTCACAGGCTGCATTTATTGACGAGATAATGGGATTTTGGAAAGCAGATGAGGTTTTGGATATCGCACCATTTCAAGAGGAAATCAAGAAATTGAGGAATACAAAGTATTCCAATACATCCTACGTTTTCAATACGGCTTGTAATGGCATTATTCAGAAAAACGATATATCAATCACCATCAATCAAGGAATTATCGAGAATGAATGCACGTTTCACAATATTGATTTTCAAATGAAATCAATATTCGATCCTGTTATTATGGATTATCTTAGAGACTAATCCTCATCACTGAAAAATTCATCGATATTTCTTCTTTCTCGCTTGGTTGGTCGTCCTAGGCCTTTATCTCTAATGGCATTGAGCGAAAATGCAGATTGATTTTTTGTTTGATTTTCTAGACTATTACTAATGATTTTATAGCATTCTGTGGCAATGGAAGCAGCCACTCTTTTCGGAATAATTTGTAGAACTTCTATTTCGAGTGTTTGTTGTTCTCGTTTTATTTTGTAGATTTCTCCTGTTTTTACCTTTTTTGAGGCTTTGACTGAATCGCCATTGAGTTTTACCTTTCCTCCTTCAAGTGCTGTAGAGGCCATGGATCGTGTTTTATACATCCTGATCGCCCAAAGATATTTGTCAATACGAATTTCTGAGTCAGTCATTAAATCACTCGTTTTTGAAAGAAATGATGGAATAAAATACCTGCAGATACAGAGACGTTCAGAGAATCAAATCGCTCAGAATTCATATTGATTTTGACGGATTGGGTTAGAACTTTTTGCATTGGTAGACTAATACCGGTATTCTCATTTCCAAGAACTAACACGGTAGGCAGATTGACATCAATTTGTTCCAATCCTGCTTGTGCTTTTTCTGAGGAACCAATTACCTGAAAACCACATTGCACCAAATAATCCAATGCTTCCCATACATTATCCACTCTACAAATTGGGATTTGAGATAATGCGCCAGCACTTGCTTTCACGGCTTGTGCATTCACCGAAACGGAGTTTCTATTCGGGATAATAATCGCATCCATATCAAAACATACAGCACTTCTTGCAATTGCGCCAAAATTCCCAACATCTGTGATTCTATCTAGTAGAACAAACACCGGCTGACGACCCTGTTCTATCAAGAAGTTATAGATATCATCTATTCGAGAATATTCAAATTCGTTGATTATCGCAACCACACCTTGATGACTCACATTTTGATCCTTATAGAAAGGGTAGATCAAATAGTCAATCTTCTGGCTAGGCACTTTTTTTGTTGGGATATCGCATTCTTTGCATAGTCTTTGAATTTCTCCAGTATCCTTGGTTTGTTGGCTAATCCATACGGTATCTATTGTAGCACCGGACTTAATTGCTTCAATCACTGCGTTTTTTCCGAAGATGATATCCTTTTTTTTCATGTATATGTTTATTTAAATTCTGCCACCTTGACAGGACTGATTTTTGTAATCGTTTTGACAGGAAAATATGCTGCTAAGAGACAGGAAATGACAGTTAATATATTCATAAACAACCATACATTCCAATGAACTGAAATAGGGGCATAGTCGATATAATATATTGAAGGATCCAACTTGATCGGTTCAAAATAATATAAAAACGCAGCCAATGAAAAAGCAAGGATGTTTCCTACAATAATACCACGAGCAACGATAGTTCCTATTTGGTAGAAAAGAATTTTTTGAATATCTTTGTTACTAGCACCAAGGACTTTGAGCATACCAATGAATTGTGTTTTTTCAAGGATAAAAATGCTTATCGTGCTGATGATATTTATAACTGCCACTAGTTGCATCACAATCATGATAATAAGTTCATTGCGTTTCATAAGCGATAACCAGTCAAAAATTTGCGGAAATAGATTATATATATGATCCACATTGACTTCTTGAAGAGAATTGTACAACCCTTCTGAAACTTGTTGGATTGATTCTTTCTTTTTGACCATGATTTCGATCCAAGAAATTTGATTGGGTGTCCAATGATTCAGCTTTTGAATCATCGTAATATCTGACAACGCTATTTGGTTGTCAAACTCCTCAATATTTGTAAAAAATGTATTGATGATTCGACCAGGAATAATCACAGGTTGACTACCGATAATATGGATAAATATTTTATCACCAATTTTGGAATTGAGTCGTTGAAGTGTATTAGTTGAAAGAACAAGAGGAATCTCA
>CANHJR010000095.1 GCA_947461165.1 Saprospirales bacterium
AAGCAATTCCAGGATTATTACCAAACAGCGCCAAACAAGAAGCTACCATGTCATGATCTATCATTATATCTGTAGCATTTGGGAAGTAATCTTGCAATATTTCTTCAATATATTGCTTACGGTCATCACTTGAACAGCTAGCGCCATAAAAAATGATTTTTGAAATTTTAGATTTGAAATCCCCAATACCGGCAACGTCAAGTTCTGACTGAACGAACTCAGGAGTTACAAAAAATGGATTAATTCCTTTGGTATGAAACTCTTTCAAGCCATCATTTGACTTCAATACCCAATGTGTTTTGGAGCTCCCACTATCTGCAAGTAAAATCATATTTCATTCTTTGAGAGCAAATATATAGAAATGCCAATCTATGAAGCAATTCTCATTACTTTTGTAGAAATATTTGCTATGCATCCATATGTTCGAGAATTTTTATTTTGGTTGGTTTCCATTTTAATAGCCACCGTACTTTGGTTCCCTGTTTATTCGAGGATTCCATTCATAAATACGTACTGGGGAATTGTCCAAATGACCCTTGTTCTCCAAATGTTTCGGTGGTATATATTTTACAATCAAAATATTATCTTCAAAAAAAGCTGGCTTAAGGCAGCGTTTATCTTCGGATCTATCATTCTCACTTGGTATTGGTATTCCGATGGAATGACAATTCTTCGACTAATTGATGAGCAAAATGTGTCAGCAATTGTATCCCACACTCATTTTAAACCACTGAGTCTTTCGGAGGTATACCATTTATTGAATTATGTTCGAAATCTAATTATGATTAGCGTTTTCTGCCTATTTGGGCTTATGATCATGCTAAACCTAAAAATAATCTATATGACTGTAGGTTATGGTTCTGAAAAGGTTCGTCGCTATATCCGAAAATAATTACAAATTCCCGGTTCTACCTCCATCTACCGGAATATTTATGCCAGTAATATAGCTAGACTCTGTAGATGCCAAAAAACCTATGGCGGCAGCGATCTCTCTAGGTTGACCAAAACGTCCAGCGGGTATCTCGTGGAGCATTTCTGCAGTGACAGACTGCAAGAGGCTTCCTGTTTTGGCAGCCTTGTTCTGAATGATTGTAGCCAATCGATCGGTTTCTGTAGCTCCAGGAAGTACATTATTGACGGTGATTCCATCTTTGGCTAGTTCATTGGCCATTGTTTTGGACCAGTTGGCTACAGCTGCTCTGATCGTGTTAGAGACTCCAAGATTAGGAAGCGGCTGCTTGACCGAAGTGGAGATCACATTGATTATACGACCAAAATGGTTTTCCTTCATCGCTGGGATCAAAAGAAGTGATATGGTATGATTCACAATGAGATGCTGATAGAATGCTGCCTGGAAATCCTCATTCTTTGCAGATGATATAGGACCTGCAGGTGGACCACCCGAATTATTTACTAAAATCAGATATGGTTGTCCCTGTTCTGATTGTTTAGCGATGATTTTAGATTTCAATTCTTCAATATTGTTCGTATCACAAGCAATATAGCTATGTTTGATATCAGGATTTGGACTAGGCAGCGCTGTTACAGCTTCTTGCAAATCGGATTCATTTCGCGCTAAAATGGTAACCTTAGCGCCCATTTCAGCCAAATAGATTGCACTTGCAAAACCTATACCTTTGCTACCTCCGCAGACCAATGCACTTCTTCCTTTTAAGTTCTCAGATTTTTGAGCTAATAACATTTCTAAATTATTTTCGGCAAAGATAGCTTTTTTCATTTGTCCTATTTATTATTCAATCTTAGATAATGGTTCAAACAGTATCATTGCTTTGTTGTCAACTACAATTATATTTGCAACGTCAATAAAATTAGAAATATGTTTGGATATAATAACTCTATAATGAATTCACAAGAACAAGGATTGCTTGAAGCGCTTTCTCAAACAAATACATATGTACCACAGGATACATTGGAAAATGAAATTCGAAATAATCAAGTTAACTTTGGCGAAGTCCCTGAAGATCTTGATCTTGAATTTCTGAAAAATTTTACTTCAAAAGGTGGTAAGTTTGTCTATTGCGAAAACAAAGAAGATTTCAAAGAGAAACTAAACATCTTCTTGACTTACAATGAGTTTGGAAAATCCTTGGTATGGGAGGACAACTTATTTGATCATATCAAATCCTTTCTTGACCCGACCTTAAAGCTGGAGAGATTGCCAGATGAGTCCAAGGTGGCGATTTCTACCTGTGATTATCTGGTCGCAGATGAAGGCAGTGTCATTTTAAATACAAGCCAAAATCAGTTCCGCACGCTAACGGTATTCCCTGATTTACATATTTTGGTAGCCAACCGCAGTCAAGTTCGCTTTCATTTAGAGCATGCGGTGACGGACTATCTCCGTCAACATCAGGATGCATTTCCATTTCTACTAGACCTCTCTTTGGAAGAAAAGCCAGCAAGATTTGCTGTCAACAAACCTGTCCTAAAATCAAGAGGGACAAAAAACATTATCATCTTCTATTGCGAAGATGATATCTTGGGTTAGTCTTTGACCTTTTGATTATTCAACAAGAAATTGAGGAATAATCTGTACTTTTGAGATTCTAGCGATTTTGTACGATGTCTCATATTTTATTCTTATCTGATTTCCACCTTGGTGTTCCAGATGCCCTTTCAAGTAAGGAGCGTGAGATCAAGATTTGTAGATTGATTGACTCATACAAGGATAATCTTTCCGAAATTTATTTTGTTGGAGATGTTTTTGACTTTTGGATGGAGTACAAAACTTGTGTTCCCAAAGGATTTTATAGACTTTTTGGCAAATTAGCTGAATTGGCTGACAAAAACATACCTATTCATTTCTTTACAGGCAATCACGATATGTGGATGAAAGATTTGTTTAAAACAGAATTTAATGCTAATATACATCATAAATCGCAAATTATTGAACGCCAAGGAAAAAAAATCTATATAGCCCATGGCGATGGATTAGGACCTGGTGACACAAAGTACAAACTCTTAAAAGTTTTTTTCGCATCTCCTATCTGTCAGTTCCTATTTCGCTGGATTCATCCGGATATTGGAGTTAAACTTGCTCGTTTTTTTTCTTATCAAAGTAGATATGGAAATAACACCATCCAAGAACGTTACCATGGTAACGCCAAAGAATGGCTTTATATTCATTGTAAGGAAGTAATGACAAAAGACATCTTCGATTATTTCATTTTTGGACATCGGCATTTGCCTATTTGTACCTCTATTGAAGATACGGAATCTGTTTATATCAATCTAGGAGATTGGCTCGATTACAACACCTATGGTCTGATGACGGATGGGCAACTATCACTTTTACAATATGAAACGAATAAGTCGAATCGCGATTTTGATCCTAATCGGTAGTCTGAATCTCAATTCCCAGATTCAGATAGATTCGCTTCTCATTAGCAGCGAACGGGATACTACATTGATTCAAATGATGATGGATGGCATGGGCGATATTCGAAAAATGTATCCCAAGAAAATCGTAAGAATCAGTGATAACAAAGCATATTCGGATACTTTTAGTAACGACTTAATTTCTTCTACTACGAGTGTAGACTCTAAATTCCCCTTAAAAACGCTTGTGTATATCCCCAGTCGAAATCAAATCAACATATACAATAGTAGATGGGGTGTTTTGTCTGAGTTGAAGCTAGATCAGTATGAGTTCTACCAGCCATCTATGGTTTGTTATAGTTTTGATGAGACAATATGGATCATTGATGCCAACACCAATGTTCTTGCAAAAATAAGCGAGACTGCAACCAAAAAAATGGTTGTCAATAACCCATTCTTAAATCAAGGAATTCGATATTATCCCAAGAAAATGTTTGATTTCAAGTATTATTCTGTGGCCTTTGATCCTAGGTTTGGTTTATTCGTTATTGACAATTATGGGACGCTTGTTTCAAAGTTGGCAATTGAGAAAAATGCACAAGTTTTTCTCTGTTCAGGAGATTTATTGCAAATTGAGGATAACCGCGTATATAAACTCTCTATAACCAAGGATCTTCAAATTCAAAGATCCCATAAGTTTGTTCAACTAGTTTACAATATCAAATCAATTGTTGGACTAAAGTCTCAAATAGCAGTGATAACTAAAAATGGTTCCGTTTTGACCTTTAAGGATTTCAAAAAATTACTGGACCAATAAATTAGTCAAGGCCTTATCTAATCCTTCAGGATCCAGATCTCTAGCTAATATTTTACCAGTAGAATCAAAAAGAATGTTCGTTGGGATGGATTCAACTTCATATTTAGCAGCAAATTTGGATTCCCAGCCTGTAAACTCACAGATATGATATGGCCAATGTAGATTATCTTTTTTTATTGCTTCGGCCCATTTGGAGTGTTTATCGTCCAAAGATACGGATAGAATTTCGAAGCCATTGGAGTGATGCTTGTCATAAACTTTCACCAATCCAGGATTAAATTTACGACAAGGTGGACACCAAGATGCCCAGAATTCAAGAAGAATGTATTTGGCAGGAATTTTACGAATATCGACTTGCTGATCAAGATGGTTCTTTCCAAAAATTTCTGGTAGGCTAGAATTTAATTTCGCCATTTGATCTGGAATCATTGCTGGCTTTGCCACTGGGAGGGTCTGATCACTTGCAGATTCATTCATAGAACGATGATCATCACAAGAAGAAAGCAATGCAACAGATACGAACAAAAAGTAAAGAAATTTCATTTGAACCAATCTAAGTTATAAAAAAAAAAGACTACTCTTCAGTAGCCTCTTTTGTTTTAGTTGTTTTCTTTGCTGTCTTTTTTGCTTTTGGAGCTACAGCTTCTTTCTCTTCAGCTGGTTTCGATACTTTTTTAGCTTTAACTGGCTCTGCAACGACTACTGCCTGACCCTTGTTTGGTTTATGTGGTCTAGAATTGCCATAAGAACCCTGCTTAATTTTTCCTTTTCTTGATTTAGAATCGCCTCTTCCCATTGTTATTGGTTATTTTGATTTTGATAGTTGATTTATAATTTTGAAATGCAAATGTAACTCATTTTTCCTTGTATTGACCTCAAAATCTATTTCGTTTTTTTATTTCTTCGATACCAGGCACTCATTAGTGTTCCAATCGTCATTAAAATACAACCAATCCATAGAATACGAATGTGAGGAAATTCTATCGCTTTCAAGATGATCCAATCCTGAGGTTTATTCGTATCTAAAATAGAAAACTCAAATTTTTGTACTTGAGGATTGATAGAACCTAAGTTGACTTTGATACTCCCATCCTGACTAGATACAACTGGATTGAAAATTTCTCCATTGCTTGTATTCAATCGATATGGGATCTGAATTATCTCTGTATTCTTGTCGGAAGCCACTCGACGCATGACGGCAACGATATCAATTTGGTCTTTGGTATTGGCAGGCTTAACCTGAACAGAATCAAAAATCAACTGACTGGTCTGAGCATAAAAGGTGTCGCCAATAGAAAGCGCCTTGGATTCAGCTTTAGGATTTGTATTGTCTTGAGGCACGGAAGTCACATGGACAAAAATATCCTTTCCCCATAGATGTTCTATAGATGGCTCTGGATTCAGTCTAGATCCCATTCCTTCTTTGATCATTCTAGCCTCTGGCTCTAATACAAATGAATCCGTTGGATTGCCTGTTTCAACAAACTTAACGCGATATTTTTCACCTTGTTTGATCGGTGATTTACCTAAATAACTCACTAAATAGTTGCCCATTTTTTCTTTTGTATCTGGCATTAGGAGTGAATTACTCGATTGTTCTTCGATATTCATTTCTTTTCCAAAGTCGATTCCTGCTTGATTGACAGATATTGGCTTTTTTTCATACTGCGAAATCAGTGCTCCT
>CANHJR010000096.1 GCA_947461165.1 Saprospirales bacterium
AGGCCATTGAAATTTTGGCATCTATTGATTCAAAAAGTCAGTTTTCGGAGATCAAAACGACATCGACTGCAGAATTTCCAGCGTTTGAAGTTACCCTTAGATCCTCAAGGTTGAACTTGTATGGAAATCAAATTTTTGAACCATCGCAGGTAGAGCAAATACTCAAGTCATTGGGTATTCAAGTAAAATCTTTTGTTGGTGAGGTATGGACACTTTCTGTTCCAAGATTCAAAGAAGACGTTCGTCGTGAGGACGATATCATTGAAGAAATTTTGAGAATTTATGGATTGAATCAAATACCATATCCAAAGTATTTACGGAGCAGTCTTAGTCATAAGCCTGCAATGAGTCGCAATGAATTCGAAACAAAAATATCCAATTTTTTGGTAGGGAATAATTACTCTGAAGTAATGACAAATTCTATTTCTCAATCAAAATATTATGATTCTGATCGTATAGTCAAACTTACCAATTCTATGACAAGCGAATTGGATTGCATGCGAATGGACCTGCACTCTGGAATGCTGGAAATCATAGAATACAATGTCAATCGTGATCAGAGGAATCTAAATCTTTTTGAGTTAGGACATATTTATTACCATAAGGACAATGGAAAATATAAGCAACAAAAGCAGCTGTGTATCATGTCCACTGGATTCCAATCTGATAGTAATTGGAGAGAGCCTAATGGCATAAAGAATGATTATTTTCAAATAAAAAAGATCATAGAGAATTTATTCGAAAGTCTAGATCTCAGCATTGGGTTTGATGAAAATAGATCGTCAGATTATGATTTCGGATTATCAATCCTTGTCAATAACAAACCGATAGGTAATCTAGGTCAATTGAAAATTAAAAAGGATTATTTTCATATCAAGCAGGATGTTTTTGTAGCTCTGATTGAGTTAGATACGTTATATGACATCGCGATAAGCCAAAAACTGACATACAAAGAAGTTTCCAAGTTCCCAAGTGTGCGAAGAGATTTAGCACTTTTGATTGATGAAAACATCCAGTTTGAGCAAATAAAAATAGTTAGTAAAAAGGCGCTTGGCAATAGTTTGGTTAAAATTGATTTATTTGACATTTACCGTGGAGAAAAACTAGGTGCAAATAAAAAGTCGTATGCCGTAAGGTTCACATTGCTCGACACCGAAAAGACGATGTCAGACAAGGATATTGACAAGCTTATGGATAAGGTTATTCGTCAATTGAACCAAGGACTAAACGCAGAAATTAGAGCTTAATTCAGCTGATAAAACCACTTACTTGTTGTCGAAATTGAATAGATATTTTTTTTTGTGTATGTTTGCTCAGCTAAAACCTGAACGTTGATGAGAATTTATATTCTTATTTTTGGATTATTGATTTATTCTCAATTGAACTCTCAATTAAACTTTGGCGAGTTCAATACGCCATACTCCGGAGTTCACGGGCTGTCATTTAATCCTGCAGAAGCTGCCGACAGCAGGTACAAATTCCACGCGAATATTATTGGTGTTGGTCTTTCCGCATCCAATAATTTCATAGGCATGAGCAGTGAACTCAAGAGCTCGCCAATAATCACGCCAGCCAATCAGGATCAATACTTTATTAGAACCCTAAATGGAAAACCAAAAAACCTATATCTTCAATCGGATATAATGATGCCTTCTGCATTTATGAGTTTTGGTCGAAATAATAAATTGGTTTTTGGGTTTCAATCTGGATTGAAAGCATTGGTGACAGCAAACAATATCTCTGAAAGATTAGCAAACTTCCTTTACGACAAAAATGACACGCTGAGAGGTTGGGGGGCCTCTTCGAGCAAAGATTTTGCCGCAAATGTTTCTGCGTGGTCGTATATGGGATTGACAATTGGCGGTGTCATTATTGACAATAGAAAAATCACTTTAAAAGGAGCAATTACTGGAAAGCTTAATCAAGGGATTGTAAATATGTATATGTCTTCACCGGATTTGTACGTAAGTATGTCTGATGGCAATGTCGTTAGAGATGCAAATTTTACGATGAAACATCAGTATGCGTCTCCATTGATTGATAATAATAAATTTGCCAATAGTCAACTGAGTATTCCTGGCAAGCACTCTGGCTTTGGACTCGACGCAGGACTTATTTTTGAGAAAAAAGATAAGAATGACTATTCGTATGAATTTGACTGTCGAACAGACAACTATCGAAAGGATAAAAACAAATACGCATGGAGGATTGGTGTTAGCGTTATTGACTATGGGAGTATAACATGGAAACCAGAAGGGAGGACGATTCGATCCTATACGATAGACAGCGCAGCATATGCTTTTCCTCTCAATTATAAGACATTCAATAAGGCGGCAGAACCAAGTAGTTATATTGACTCGTTGAGAAAGTACAGATTTAATGGTGTTGATGTTGACACAACTATTGAAGAATATTCCATGGCTACACCTGCGATGCTCAATGCTTTTGTTGACTTGCATATTTTTAAAGGATTCTATCTAGCGATGAATGGAATGTATGGTTTTGTCTCTAATAATGCGGCATCTTCCAAAACACTGAACACAAGATTCACATTCACTCCTCGCTTAGAATCCAAAAAAATTGGAATATACCTGCCTATTCAGTATAATATGCTTGCAGAGGAAACCAATTTTGGACTTGGAGCTAGGCTATTGTTTATGAACTTTGCAATATCAGACCTTGGCACCATTGCTGGTTTAAAATCTCAAACTAAAAACGTTGGGTTTAACATGAGTTTTAACATTCCGATACTAAATAAGTCAAAGCCAAAGGATATCGATGGCGATCTTATGGGTCGAAAAACGGATAAATGTCCAGAAGGAGCAGGAGACTGTAACACAGGAGGATGTCCTGACCCAGACGATGATGGAGATGGGGTTGTGAACTCTATGGATAAATGTCCAAAAGCAAAAGGTCCTTCCAAGTTGGATGGTTGTCCTGATAGCGATCAAGACGGTGTGCCTGATTCCAAGGACAGATGTCCAAAAGTAAAAGGAGTCTACGAGCTTGGAGGCTGTCCAGACAAAGATGGTGATGGCATCGTTGACTCTGAAGATAAATGTCCGAATGAGAAAGGAACACTCATTATGCAAGGTTGTCCTGATAGTGATGGCGATGGAATTCAAGATAACTTAGACGAATGCCCAAGTATAAAAGGAGTTTATGAGAACAAAGGTTGTCCTAAGATAGAAATTCTAGATGCGGATAAGGATGGAATCGAAGACAAAGATGATGAGTGTCCAAAGCAATATGGGTCAAAATCCAATAGAGGATGCCCAATTGTTGAAAAAGAGGCATTTGATATTGCAAAAATAGCTCAAGAAAAGCTAGAGTTCCATACAGGAAGCAGCCAAATCAAGCCAGAATCATTGCCTTCGCTCACTGTGTTTGCTGATTACTTATACAAAAACCCAACGATAAAAATTGATCTTGGAGGACATACAGATAATGTAGGAAAACCAGAGAAAAACTTGAAATTATCAATAGATCGGGTGAATGCAGTACGCCAGTTCTTTGTTTCAAATGGTATTGATGAGGCTCGTTTTGTGGTGGCAGGTTATGGCGATACCAAACCAATTGGTGACAATACAACCATCAGTGGTCGAGCTGTCAATCGTCGTGTTGAGATTGAAATCAAATAGTCTTGACAATAAATAAAATATGATCGGAATATTAGGTCTAGGTCACATTGGAGAGATTCATTTGAAAAATTGGATTGAGATCGTCGGGAAGCGTGAAATTCTTTTTTACGAGCCAAATATTGCTCGTTCCAATGAAATTGAATCTAAATATGCTGTTTCCGCAGTAGATTCATACGACCAACTTATACAGCATTGTGACGCCATAGATATTGTGACGCCTACGAATACTCATTTTGAGTTAGCAAGAAAGGCCCTGCTCGCTTCAAAGCATATTTTTGTCGAAAAGCCAATTTGTGAGACAACAGAAGAATTGAGAGAGTTAATGGCTATTCAGGAAGAAAAAAGCTTAATCGTACAAGTCGGTTTCATTGAGCGATACAATCCAGCTTATAAGGCACTATTTTATAAAGTTCAAACCCCTAAGTTTTTTGAGGTTCATCGATTAGCTCCATTTACTGTCAGAGGTTCTGAGGTTTCAGTCATTATGGACTTAATGATCCATGATATCGACATTATTGTTTCTTTCGTCGACTCGCCAGTGAGATCTATTTCCGCAAATGGAGTCGCTGTAATTAGTAAGACTCCTGATATCGCAAATGCTAGAATTGAATTTGAAAATGGAGTAGTTGCAAACCTAACGGCTAGTCGTATTTCAATGAAAAAAATGCGAAAAATGAGAATTTTTTCTGAAAACATGTATTCAACTATTGATTTTCTGGACAAAAAAGCGGAATTATATGAAATCAAAGGGCAAGGTTCAAACGAAGGTATTGAATTCTTAAATTCAGAAGGTGAAAAGAAACGGCTTGTAAATTATGTTGCACCTTTTAACAACGAAAATGCAATGAAAATGCAATTAAGTGATTTTCTAACAACCATAAGTGGCTATGAACCAGTAAATAAGAAATACACGAGTGACTACATGCGTTCGTTAGAGATTGCATTATCTGTCCAAAAAATATTCTTACATAACCTCCTCGCATAGATTAATTTTTTTTTAAAAAAGATTTATCAAGAGACAATGAGCAATTGGCACAATCTTTGTTATAGTAATAACAATAAAACAAAAGGTATGAGGAATAGACTATTATCATTGATTTGCGCTTTGACAGCTTATACTTCAATAAATGCCCAGCAAGATATTTCGCTGAGTATGTACAATTTTAATCCACTGTTTGTGAATCCAGCAACCGCAGGATACAAAGATAGATGTGAGCTCAGTGCTATATATCGCTATCAATGGGTAGGGATTCCGGGTGCACCACAATCTGGCATGGTATCTTTTCAGGCTCCAACAAAGAATGAAAATATCGCTCTAGGGGCATTGGTAAAGTATGACAAAATTGGACTTATGACCAATTTTGGATTTGATGCAAGCTTTGCATATCGTATCAAATTGGATGATGAGACACGATTGAGTCTAGGGATAATGGGATCCATTTTTAACCTAAATGATAACAGGGAAAGAGGAAATATTGATAATCCAGAAGATCCCACTGTTTTAAATATTTCAGCTTGGATTCCAAATTTTGGAGGTGGGGCCTATTTGTGGAATAAAAGGTATTTTATTGGAGCATCTGTTCCTCACTTATTAAATTTAAAAATCAGTAACGTTGCTTTAGATTCTCCCGGTGCTATATTGAGTAAAGTTTATAATCACTATTTTGTATCAGCTGGTTATGTGTTTGGCAAGCCTGATGAGGTTAAGTTTAAACCAACGGCTTTTTTCAAAACTGCTGCGAACTCCTCATTCAACTTAGATTTGAATGCCAATTTGTTATTTCAAGAGCGTTTTTGGGTTGGGTTAGGCTATAGATTCGGAGGCGACATTATTGATGAATCAGGGATTTTTCAATCTCAGCTTGGTAAAACAAGAGGAGAGGCAATTATAGCTACGTTCAAAATGATGGCAACTCAAAGATTAGAATTAGGGTATTCATACGATTTTCCGCTATCTAATCTAACAACAAACACTTCTGGTTCGCATGAATTGTATCTTGGATATGATATTTGTAGACCTATAGAAAACGTGCGTTTCATTTCACCACGGTATGTACATTATTTTTAATCAAAACCATCTCAAAAGAATTATGAAAA
>CANHJR010000097.1 GCA_947461165.1 Saprospirales bacterium
CAAGGTGCTGCTACTGGCGTTGGAGGTATTCACAGAGATATTTTTACGATGGGTGCTCGACCAATTGCAGCCTTGAATTCACTCCGCTTTGGAGATATCAAAGATCCAAAAACGAAATGGCTTCTGTCAGGAGTTGTCAAGGGTATTGGAGACTATGGCAATTGTTTTGGAGTGCCTACTGTGGCTGGAGAGACTTTTTTTGATGCAGCCTATGAGGGAAACCCTCTTGTCAATGCGATGTCTGTAGGTATCATTGATGTCAATCATATCATATCTGCAACAGCTGAAGGTATCGGAAATCCAGTTTTCATTGTCGGTTCTGATACAGGTAAGGATGGCATCGGTGGAGCATCGTTTGCGTCTAAAGATATATCAGAAGATAGTGTAGCTGATTTGCCTGCAGTTCAAGTAGGTGATCCTTTTCAGGAGAAATTGCTGCTTGAGGCAAGTTTAGAATTGGCAAAGTCAGGATGCATAGTCGGCATGCAAGATATGGGTGCTGCAGGAATTACGTGCTCTACCTCCGAAATGAGCGCCAAGGGAGAAGTTGGTATGGATATCCATCTCGACAAAGTTCCAACGCGCCAAAAAAATATGCAACCATTTGAGATTTTGCTATCGGAGAGTCAAGAACGGATGCTTGTAGTCATAGAAAAAGGAAAAGAAGCTCTCGCACTCCAAATTTTCGACAAATGGGATTTGAATTGTGTCGAAATCGGTGTCGTGACCGAAGGTGGTACACTCAATTATTATATGAATAACGAGATCGTAGCTTCGCTTCCTGCCTATGAGTTAGTTCTAGGTGGTGGTGCTCCAGTCAATGATCGTCCGTGTACAGAGCCTTCTTATTTTGCTGAATACAAAAAATTCGATATCAATCAAACCCAAGAACCAAAAGACTTGGTAGAAACAGCCAAAGCGTTGACTGCTTTGCCAAATATTGCATCTAAGCGTTGGGTTTTCAATCAATATGACTCTATGGTTGGTGTCAACAATCTAAACACAAACAACCCCTCAGACGCAGCAGTAACTCGAATTCTTGGATCAAACAAGGCTGTAGTATCTACCGTGGATTGCAATTCGCGTTATGTGCAGAATGACCCTTATCAAGGAGCCATGATCGCTGTCGCCGAGGCTGCTCGAAATATAGTATGCAGTGGTGGAGAACCTTTGGCAGTAACCAATTGTTTAAATTTTGGCAATCCAATGAAGCCAGAAGTTTATTGGCAGTTTGTACAGGCAGTTCAAGGCATGGGAGAAGCTTGTAGACAATTCAATACACCAGTCACTGGCGGTAATGTCAGTTTTTATAATCAAAATGAGAGAGGACCTGTTTTTCCAACTCCTACGATTGGTATGGTCGGTAGAATGGAGGACTTAGCTTTGAAGACCAATATTGGATTTCAGAATATAGGAGACGTCATTTACATGTTAGGTTCTGATCAGAATGATATCGCTGGAAGCGAATATCTAGCGAATATTTTAAAAATAAAAGCTAGCTCAGCTCCATATTTTAATATCGAAGAGGAAAAAAATCTTCAGAATACAATCTATCAAGTGATCCGAAAGAACTTAATTTCATCCTGTCACGATGTTTCCGATGGCGGTTTGTTTATTGCTTTGATGGAGTCTGGACTCGTCCATGATCTTGGATTCAATCTTTGCCTTGAAACGAAAACGAGAATGGACGCTTATCTTTTTGGAGAGGCCCAAGGTCGTGTTGTTGTCTCTATTTCACTAGCTAATTCTGAACAATTGGAAGCCTTGTGTTCAGATGCTAAACTGCCAATTCAAAAAATCGGTGTCGTTCAAGCCTCCAAAATGACGATAAACTCCATAGAATTTGGAACTATTGAAGAATATAAAAACCTTCATCTGACTAGCTTAGAAAAAGAGATATTGAGCTAAAACAAACCCTTTGTTTTAATCCATTTTGAAATAGAATTTGCTGTTAATCTATCTTAAACTATTGATTTTTGCAGTTGAATACTAAACTAAGTAACGTGTTTCTTCGTCATATGGCTGAATAAATTATCGATATGAACAGAAAACAAATTGTAATCAGTGTTTTGGGCGTAGCAATTGCAGGCTCTGTATTCGCTTTTTGTGGCTTTTATGTAGCCAAGGCCGATACTAAATTGTATAACAAGTCCTCTCAGGTCATATTGACTCGTGATGGAGAAACAAGCACTGTCACCATGAGTAGTGACTTTGAAGGTGATGTCAAAGATTTTGCGATGGTAATTCCAGTTCCGGTTGTTCTAAAACAGGAGGATATCAAAATTTCTGACCGTAAAGTTTTTGATTTTTTAGATGCCTATTCTGCTCCCCGGCTTGCTGAATATCAGGATGAAAACCCTTGCTACCCAAGAAGATATATTATGGAGTCTCTAAGCTCAAAGTCGGTTAGCAAAGCCTCATCTTCAATGGATATGGACAAAGTGCCTGAAATGCCAAAAGTGAAAATCGAGGCAAAATACACCGTTGGTGAATACGATATTCTCATCTTGAGCAGCACTGAAAGTGGAGCTTTGAAGACTTGGCTTCTGTCAAATGGATACAAAATACCCGCAAAGGCCGAAGAGGTTTTAGAGCCATATATTAAGAGCAATATGAAGTTTTTTGTGGTCAAAGTCAATTTGGGAGAAAAGGAAAAGCTTGGGATCAAAGAACTCCGCCCTATACAGATGACTTTCAAGTCTCCAAAATTTATGCTTCCTATTCGATTGGGTATGGCGAATGCGAATGATGCGCAAGATATGATTGTCTATGCATTTACAAAAAAAGGAAGAACTGAAGTCACTAATTATCGGACGCAAATGGTTCCTACCAACAGGAATGTCCCCGAATTTATAAAGGATAGTTTTGGACCATTTTATAAATCTCTGTTTGAAAGACAATGGCGAGCGAGCAAAAGCTCTATTTTTTTAGAGTATGCTTGGAATCTTTCGGGATCTAATTTTGTAAAATGTGATCCATGTAGCACCAATCCTCCGACCTATTCTGACCTCAAAGATGCAGGAGTTCATTGGATAAGCTATGGTAGCAATGATAACATGTGGGGCGGCGGTGCAGACTATGCAGGCGATGTTTTTTTTACAAGATTGCATGTGAGATATGATAGACAGAATTTTCCTCAAGACTTAGATTTTCAAGAAACTCCGAACCAGGAAAACTTTCAAGCGAGATATGTGCTGCATATTGCAGTCAAGGAAAAACTGAACTGCGCAGAGGGCGAGAAATATCTGAAAACAGTCAGATATCGCAGAGAGGACGAGCTCAAAGAACTCGAGAATTTGGCAGGATGGCGTGCGAGTAATTTTTCTAAATATCCGACTGAACTGGCATTCAGTATGAAGAATCAGGATAAATCTAAGGACAATGATGACATCTATTCAGAGCCTCAAAATAAAAAAGCAACACCTGAAAGAAGGAAAAAGAAGGTGAGAAATTAAGAGAATTTCTTAATTCTATAAATTTTCATTTAAATTTGTGAAGTTTGCCTAAATTTTGATAAGAGATTTAGTGTGGCTTAACAAATTGAAACTATGAAAATAACAAATACAATCATCCTATTTTTTTTGAGTTTACTTATTCAAGGTGAAATCAAATCCAGCACAAATGAAATTATTTTAACGGGATTAGAAGCATCAACTAAGGTTCGAGGTGCTGAAATGATAAGAATGTATGATTTTACATCAATTCCTGCTTATGTCAAATTTTCGGATCCGAAGATCGTTTCAGAAGAGAATATTATTCGTTTTGTCCAAGATGTACTGAAATTGCCGAAGGAAATTAGTTTTCAATTTCTACGCAAGGAAACAGACGAATTAGGTTTCACACATTACCGATATATTCAAACATATAAGGGATATGAAGTCTTTGGGACGGGTTTTGTTGTGCATATTCGAAATGGTTATCTTTGGTCTATGAATGGCATGTTGTATGACTATTTGGAAAACAATACCGCAAATATTACCGAGAAGGAAGCCTTTAAAAAAGCCTTGGATGCTATGAATGCCTCTGTATATAAATGGCAAATTCCAGAGGAGGAAGAAATGGCAAAACACGAATTCGAAGTTGATAAAATTCGGAAAACACCTACCTATTTCCCGACAGGTAAATTGCAATACACTGCCATCAATGGAGATGCACGAAACCCAAATGCCAACCGAAGACTAGCATACTCATTTGATATTTATGCACACGAACCGATGGATCGAAATGAAATTTTTGTAGATGCATCGACTGGTGAGATATTGTTTCAGAATCCGTTGATCATGCACGGCGATGCCAATGGAACTGCCGTGACAGCCTATTCTGGAATACGACCAATTGTAACAGATAGTGTTTTGGTAGATAGTTTTCGACTGCGAGAAATAGGTCGTGGCCAGGGAATTCAGACATTCAACCTCAGAAAAGGAACCAATTATGGGTTGGCAGTGGATTTCAGAGATAGCAATAATTATTGGAACAATGTCAATGCCAATATGGATCAATATGCCACTGATGCGCATTGGGGAAGTGAAATGACCTATGATTATTTCTTTCTAAAACATGGAAGGAATGGCATCGACAATGCAGGTTTTCTGCTCAAAAGTTATATTCATTACAGCACCAATTATACGAATGCGTTTTGGGATGGTTCTAGAATGACTTATGGCGATGGTGCAGCGCCATACACCCCTCTTGTTGCCATGGATATTGCAGGACATGAAATAGCTCATGGATTGACCAATTTCACTTCAAATCTAACGTATGCCTATGAATCAGGAGCATTAAATGAATCGTTTAGCGACATTTTTGGTGTTGCTATCGACTTTTATTCGCGACCGACTCTTGCCAATTATCAGATGGGAGATGGTATTGGTGGTTCACCTTTTCGGTCCATGATAAATCCTAGAATTTATAATCATCCTCGAAACTATTTGGGTCAGCATTGGTATACGGGTACTGGTGACAACGGCGGAGTCCATATCAATAGTGGGGTTCAGAATCATTGGTTTTATCTTCTAAGCGAAGGCGGCATAGGAAGGAAAGATAACAATGATAGTTTTTGGGTTCATCAAATAGGAATGGACACTGCTGGCAAAATTGCTTTTCGAAATAATACGGTTTACCTTACAGCATCATCAAACTATGCTGACGCTAGATTTTATGCTATTCAATCGGCTATTGATTTGTATGGAGCCTGCACGTCTCCAGTTATCGCTACTACGAATGCATGGCATGCTGTTGGTGTTGGGCCGCGTTATGATACAACCGTTATTGCCAATTTTATTTCCCCAAATCCTTTGAATTGCGGGGCACCGCAAAAGGTCAATTTTATCAACCTATCCATCAATTCATCTAGTTTTAGATGGTTTTTTGGCAATGGAGATTCTAGTACACTAAGGAACCCTTCGGAAATCTATACTGCCGATGGAAGCTACACAGTGACTTTAATAGCTGATGGCGGAAGATGTGGTAAGGATACTATCGTAAAAACAAGTTATATCTTATTGGATCGGCACAACGACTGTATTTATTCGATCGGAGATACTATGAGTACACAATGTAACGGCATATTATATGATGATGGTGGTCTGAACGGCAATTATAACACTTCAAAAGACCTTGTTTTCAATATTAATCCTGTCGGTGCTACATCCAATCTACTTCGTTTTAGAGACTTCGACGTCGAGTCAACCACCTCTGCCTGCAGTTATGATTATCTTTCCATTTACAA
>CANHJR010000098.1 GCA_947461165.1 Saprospirales bacterium
AAGGCCATATCTTTTGGTGAGGCATTGACCGATGATTTTAAAGCTTATCAGTCGAATGTAAAATCAAATGCGCAGGCAATGGCCAAAGCGTTGATGGATCGCGGCTATCATATCGTTTCGGGTGGCACAGACAATCACTTGATGTTAGTGGATTTGAGAAATAAAAATATATCAGGAAAAAAAGGTGAAATAACCTTGGGAAAAGTGGACATAACGGTCAATAAGAATATGGTTCCGTTTGATGACAAATCAGCATTCATAACCTCTGGTATTCGACTCGGAACACCTGCAGTGACTAGTCGAGGAATGAAGGAGTCAGACATGGAAACGATTGTAGGCTGGATAGATAAGGCACTAATGAATGCAGATGACGAGGCCGTTCTGGCTTCGATCAAAACAGAAGTCAATTCATTCTCAAAAAGATTCTTTCTTCCTGGTGGAGAAAATTAAGAATGGATATCAGAATATTAGTATAAATTTGCAATAAAATAACACCTAAAACATAAAATAATAATGAGTTATCCAGCACATTTAAAGTATACCAAGGAACACGAATGGATTCTAATCGATGGCAATATTGCTAAAATTGGAATTACAGATTTTGCCCAGAAAGAATTGGGCGATATTGTATTTCTCGATATCAATACCATCGGAAAATCAGTCAAACAAAATGAAATTTTTGGAACGATAGAGGCAGTGAAAACGGTTTCAGACCTATATATGCCAATGACTGGGAAAGTACTTTCTATGAATATGGCGTTAGACGCTGACCCACAGCTAGTAAATTCTGATCCATATGGAGACGGATGGATGGTTGAGGTCGAAATCGCCGATGAATCTGAATTAGCTTCTCTTTTGTCAGCTGAAGATTACACGGCTATCGTTGGCTAAGATTTTTGACTTATTGTCATTTCTCAAAAATAAATGGTGGCACACAGGCTTGTGTGCCATTTTTATTTTAATATTGTCTCTAATTCCAGTAGAGCTTCTAATCAAGCCTTATTTTAGCTATGAAGACCTTCTGGTGCATTTTTTAATGTATGGAGGCTTGGCAGTTTGCTTGGCATTATCTGTCTTTGATCATTTGAAGGCAGCAAGTTTGCGTGAAATTGTTTTAGGAATATTGCTTTTGGCATTATTTGGTTTTTCAGTCGAGGTACTTCAAAACATTTTGCCAGTCAATCGTTTCTTCTCTATTGCAGATGCTATCGCGAACACCATAGGTGCATCCAGTTTTTACCTTATTGCTAGGGCTGTAAAGAATTCATAGAATGAGATTGAGATAATCTTTTTTGAGATTACGCAATCATATTTCTATATTTATTTCGTTATTACTTCAACAACATCAAAGATGGAAAAAAAGAAGATTAAGAAAATTGGAATTTTAACATCTGGAGGCGATGCACCTGGGATGAATGCTGCCATAAGAGCTGCTGTCAGAACTTGCGCTCATTTTGGAATTGAAGCTGTTGGAATCCTAGAAGGATACGACGGATTGATCAATGGTGAATTCATAACAATGGGGCCGAGAGATGTCAAGCATATTATTAATCAAGGTGGAACCATTCTCAAGTCAGCTCGATCCAAAGAGTTTCGAACAGAAGAAGGTCGCAAAAAGGCTACTGTGCAATGCAAAAAGAATCAAATCGATGCCTTAGTTACCATTGGAGGCGATGGGACGTTTACAGGCGCCAAAGTATTTTTTGAAGAATATGGAATTCCATTTATTGGGGTTCCTGGAACCATAGACAATGATATTTTTGGAACAGATTTCACTATTGGATTCGATACGGCAAACAATACAGCTGTAGAAGCAATCGATAAAATTCGAGATACCGCAACATCTCACAATCGGCTATTTTTTGTAGAGGTGATGGGTCGAGACGCTGGATTTATAGCTTTGAATGCAGGGATTGCCTCTGGTGCCTTAGGAATCATGATTCCTGAGAAAAAAGACAGCATAGATGATTTGTTTGAGTTATTTGAAAAAGCAAAGCGCTCTGGTAAAACATCCAATATAATTGTCGTGGCAGAAGGAGATGAACTTGGCAGTGTGTATGATCTCGCCAAGGTGACAAAAATGAAATATCCTGAGTATGACATTAAAGTTGCTGTTTTAGGACACATTCAGAGAGGTGGAACACCAACTTGTGCAGATCGAGTTTTAGCATCAAGACTTGGCTATGGCGCGATTCTAGGATTGATACATGGCAAGACAAATGTCATGGCTGGCGTTCAATCCAACAAACTAGTTTATACTAAGATCGAAGAAGCCATCAAAAAGCACAATGAAATCGACAAGGAATTGCTTGAACTTATCGAAATCTTGTCGATCTAGCAATCAATATTAAGCAACAGACAAGTTTTCTTAACTCAACCTGCGTATTTTATAATCATTTAAAAACTAAAAAAATGGAAAGAATTAGAGTAGGAATAAATGGTTTCGGCAGAATCGGGGGACTAACAATGGACGCGATGTTGAGGAGAGACAATATTGATATTGTAGCGATCAATGACCTCGTTGCTCCCGATTATTTGGCATATATGATCAAATATGATTCAGTTCATGGAAAATTCAAAGGAGAAGTATCTGTCGAAGGCAATAACCTTGTAGTCAATGGAAAAACCATAAGAATCACAGCTGAGCGCGATCCCTTAAATCTCGAATGGGATAAAGTAGGCGCAGAATATATAGCAGAATGTACAGGTTTATTCTTGGATCAAGAATCCGCCTCTAAACATCTAACTGCAGGTGCCAAGAAAGTCATTCTTTCTGGACCATCAAAAGATGATACACCGATGTATGTCATGGGCGTCAATCATCATACATTATTGGATTCTGTGAAAATACTATCGAATGCGAGTTGCACCACAAACTGTCTAGCACCATTAGCGAAAATAATTCATGAAAACTTCGGCATTGTAGAAGGCCTAATGACAACAGTTCATGCTACTACTGCGACACAGAGAACGGTCGATGGACCATCCCTAAAAGACTGGAGAGGTGGTCGATCGGCGCTACTGAATATTATCCCTTCATCGACTGGCGCAGCTAAAGCTGTCACGAAAGTAATCCCAGAATTGAAAGGAAAGCTCACTGGGATGGCATTTCGGGTGCCAGTGGCGGATGTATCCGTAGTCGATCTGACCGTTCGAATTGAGAAACCCTCGAGTTATGAAAAAATTTGTCAAGCTATGAAATCGGCATCAGAAGGATCTATGAAAGGTATCGTAGGATACACCGAAGATCAAGTGGTATCACAAGACTTTATTGGCGATGAAAGAACGTGCATTTTTGACAGCGGAGCAGGTGTCATGCTCAATTCAAATTTTGTAAAATTGGTGGCTTGGTATGACAATGAAACAGGGTATTCCAACAAATTAACGGATCTCATTATCCATTCTGCAATGTTGTAAAATTCATTTTTGTAGATTTTTTTCGGTATCTATTATCTTTGTTTACAATGTTGCTGGCTGCCTTACAATCCATTTTTACACCTACTTGTCATTTTTGTGTCAAAAGAATACCCTATGCAACAGAAATTTTCTGCTTAGAATGTTACGGAAACCTACCAAAAACAAGCTTTAGATTTTCAGAGGACAATCCTGTTGTAGATAGATTTAGGGGATTATTATCAATTCACAAAGCTGGTGCTTGGTTGTATTATAATCAGAATGACATGATCCGCGACATGCTCTATGAAATCAAATATAGACAGAATAGAGATTTAGCTGTTCATTTAGGAAGATTGTGCGCTCAAGATTTCAAGAAGGATTTGCAGGGAATAGATTTTATAATTCCTATCCCACTTCATCCTTCCAAAGAATCTATTCGAGGCTTTAATCAGACCAAGCAAATAGCAATTGGCTTGTCGGAGGGAACGAACATACAGATCCTCTCCAATAATTTAATTAGAAAAGTGTTCACCGATTCGCAAACCAAAAAGACGAGAGATGAGCGATTTCAAAATGTGAGCCAAGTTTTTGAGTTGAAAGATAAACCTAAAATTGAAGGAAAAAACGTTCTCCTTATAGATGATGTTATTACTACTGGAGCTACTTTGGAGTCGGCAGCCAACGAACTATTAAAAGCGAATCCAAATACCATAAATATTCTGACCTTGGCGACAGCCTTTGAACTATAGAACTGAAAATTGATTATAAAATGAACGATCAAACAAAACTCATTCGCGCAGGTGTTGACGACATTTCAGAAATTTATCGCTTAGCTGAGAAAATCTGGAACGTGCACTATGTGCCTATCATCGGACAAGTTCAGGTCAATTATATGCTCGAAAGAATGTATAGTAGCGAAAGCCTTACAGAACAACTTGTAACCAAAAACCATTTGTTTTATTTCATTCAGGTGCTGGATCAAAACATTGGATTTATATCTTTGAGTGGACAAGAAAACATGTTTATACACAAATTCTATATTGATCAGGATGTCCAATCCAGAGGCTATGGTGCAGAAGTATTTCGCCAAATTCTGGCGATCTTTCCAACTGCAAATTCTTTTGAGTTAACCGTCAATCGAAAAAATTTTAAATCCATTAATTTCTATTTTAAACTCGGATTCAAAATTGACCATGTAGACGATTTTGATATTGGAGATGGGTATTGGATGAATGATTTTATTATGAAATATTATCGAATTAAAGATTAAAAAACAAACAAGTGAAAGTATTGATTTTATCGTTGTTTCCCTTGTTTCTTCATGCACAGTCGATTGAGATTGTGCTCAAAGATTATAGCACAAAGACGTCTATAAGGAACGCCACCGTATGGTCGAAAAAGAATAAAATCGCAACTACGGATGATAAAGGGAAGGCGACTATTCCCAATGAAATTAAAACAATATTTGTCTGTGCTTCTGGTTATGATACGTTGGAAGTTTCTTTAGGAAGTTTTGGACAAACGATTTACCTCTCAAAACGGGACCGAAAATTGAACGAGGTTAGAATCAAACCAATCGTCGATGAACTAGCCAATGCACAGATACGCAGAATGATTCAACAGTTTGAAAATCTTCATCCAAACAAGTCAAACAATTACAAATTTAGCGTATATAATAAAATAACGATGGATGCACCAGAGGACAGCAGTGCTCAAAAACTACTTGCCAAGGACAGTGAAATGGCCGATTTTGTAAAACAAAATAAGATGTTTGTCTGGGAGAAATTGACCGAAGCTAAGCACGACATCCGATTTGGGGAAAAAAACACGGTTCTCATCTCGAATATGTCTGGATTTAAAATGCCAATCTATGAACTCATCGCCAAGTCGCTAGATAGATTCAATTATCTTCCAAGTGTATTTCGAGACAAACGATATGAGGATTATGTTTTTAGACTAGAAGATACCATATACCAAAACAGACAGACCCTATATGAAATCAATTTCTTTCCTCAAAGAAAGTTCAAAACGAGAAAAAGTCGCAGCGGATTTGTATTTATCGATTCTGCTACGGGAGCCTTGATCAAATACTATGGTCATACCAAGGATGGATATGCAGAAATTGAGAATGAATTGATTAATGGCTATTGTTTTAATAAAAGAATCTATTACAAAATGTCACTTGGAATGGTGTCTATGAATGGCTTCGCACCAGTAGCCGAAAATCGACTAAAACTAACGGATGTCAAAATGGACAATCAGTTTAC
>CANHJR010000099.1 GCA_947461165.1 Saprospirales bacterium
AGCTAAGCAAGCGGAGAAAGTAGCTGAGGTAATAAAGGAGAAGCCCGTCAAACAACCAGAACCTGAAATACGTTACATTCATGATACTGTATTTAAGACCTTGCCAGCAGAGGTAAAAACAGTGGTCGATTATTCAAAGATCAATACGGTCTTGAATAATTTTGCAGGAAACATTGAGTTTAAGACAAATACAGCTATCTTGACAGATCGTGGTGAAGGAGCTCTTTCCGTAATTGGCGAAGTATTAAAAGGATATCCTGCAAGTAAGTTCAATATCGCTGGTCATACCGATGGGGATGGTACCAATGAAAAAAACTTGCGCCTTTCAAAACTAAGATCGAAGACAGTTGCCAGATACCTAACCGAGTTTAAAGGTATACCTGAAACTAGCCTATTCCCTGAGTGGTTTGGTGAAGAAAAACCTGTAGCGTCAAATGAAACAGATGAAGGCAAACAGAGAAATCGTCGTGTTGAAATTAAACTTGTTGATTCTCGATTTGATGCAGGAACAAGCAACAGTCAAATCAAGAAAGAAACAAGTGCTGTTGTAGAGACAAAACCACAACCGACAACATCACTTCCAGCAAAAGAAGAGCCAAAGGTTGTAAAAAGTCCAAAAGATGAATTAGAAGAAATAGGCCAGAACATACGCTTTAAAACGGGAACAGATTCCTTATCTAAGGGACAGAAGAGAAACATTGATAAAATCAATGCAATTCTAAAAGAGAATCCAACAATGAAAGTAAAGATTGAGGCGCACACAGATAACTTGAAGTATAATGTCGATAATAAAACCTTGTCTGAGAATAGAGCAAAAGCAATATTAGAGGCCTTAAAGAACGCTGGAGTTGATGTTTCAAGGGTTTCATCAGAAGGATTTGGTGACACCAAACCAGTCGACAACAATGATTCAGAAACAGGTCGGGACAAAAACAGAAGAATAGAAATCAAAGTTGTGAATTAAATTATATATTTGCGACAGAATAGTCAAAAAGAGGTGTTTCGTTGAAGCGCCTCTTTTTTTTCAATTATAGCCATAACTAACATAAATTTAAAACGATATGCCAACTTTTCTAACTAAAGAGGGTTTTGAAAAAATTAAAAATGAGATTCATCATCTAAAGACCACTGGTAGAGCAGAGGCTGGCGCAGCCTTAGCAGAGGCTCGTGAGAAGGGTGACCTAAGTGAGAATGCAGAATATGATGCTGCGAAGGAGGAACAAGCAAAACTTGAGAAAAGAATAGCGATGCTAGAGATGGCTTTGACAGATGTACGAATTCTTGAAGATCGTGAAATTGACGCCTCCAAGGTTAGTATTCTGACGACAGTGCAACTCAAAAATCTAAAAACTGGGAAAGAGTTTACTTACAAAATCGTTTCTGAAATTGAAGCAGACTTTAAAGCAAGCAAATTGTCAGTGAGTTCCCCTATAGGCAAAGGATTGTTGGGGCACAAGAAGGGTGAGAAGGTGGCTATTCAAACGCCTGCAGGTACAATGGATTATCATATTTTGGACATTTCAAAGTAAAACATGTCTTCGATTTTCACCAAAATTATTCTTGGAGAAATACCGTCAATAAAAATTGATGAGAATGAAAACGCGATTGCCATCATGGATTTATTTCCTTTGCGTCCAGGACATGTCTTGGTTATTCCGCGAGTGGAGTTGGATAAGTTTTATGAATTAGATAACGAAGTTTCCACTTCGACAATACTTTTAGCAAACAAGATCGCAAAAGCGATGGAGACTGCAATAGATTGCGAACGAGTTGGTTTTTCAATTGTCGGATTAGAAATTCCTCATGCACATATACATTTAGTTCCAATCAATACGGCAAATGATATTAATTTTGCACAAGAAAAACGAACAATGTCTCAAGAGGAAATTCAAGGACTTGCAGACAGAATTAAAAAAGAACTCAAAAAATTAGATACACAGCAATGCGACAAATAAAATACAGAGATGCACTTCGAGAAGCAATGAGTGAAGAAATGCGGAAAGATCCATCCATTTTTTTAATGGGTGAGGAAGTTGCGGAATACAATGGTGCTTATAAGGTTAGTCAAGGAATGCTTGACGAATTTGGCCCTCGAAGAGTCATTGACACCCCAATTGCTGAACTTGGCTTTGCCGCTGTAGGTGTCGGGGCAGCTATGAATGGCACCAAGCCAATTATAGAGTTTATGACGTGGAATTTTGCATTATTGGCAATCGACCAGATTTTAAATCATTCTTCCAAGACCTTAGCAATGAGTGCTGGAGAATTTAGCAATCCAATTGTGTTTAGAGGGCCGAATGGAAGTGCAGGTCAGCTAGGAGCACAACATTCTATGGCCTTTGAATCTATGTATGCTAGTATCCCTGGGTTGAAAGTTATTTCTCCTTCAAATGGTTATGACGCCAAGGGACTGTTAAAATCAGCAATTCTTGATCCGGATCCAGTAATATTTATGGAGAGTGAAATGCAGTATAGTGATAATTGCGATATTCCGGATGAAGAGTACTATATTCCAATCGGGAAGGCAGATGTCAAAAGAGAAGGCACCGATTGCACGATTATTTCATTTAATAAAATGGTTAAAACTTCCTTGTTAGCTGCAGAGGAACTTGCAAAAGAGGGTATCAATGTAGAGGTTGTAGATCTTAGAACTATAAGACCACTTGATATTGAAACTATTGTAGCATCCGTCAAAAAGACCAATCGTTGTGTTGTCGTGGAGGAAAGCTGGCCTTATGGCAGTATTTCATCAGAGATTACTTATCAGATTCAGAAGAACGCTTTTGATTATTTGGATGCGCCAATAAAAAGAGTGACCGGAGCTGATAGTTCCATGCATTATGCTGCAAATTTGGTTGAGGCTTATTTGCCAAATCCATCCAGAGTAATTCAAGCAGTTAAAAGCGCTATGTACAAATAGACAATTGTTTAAACGCGGTTATTTCAATCTAAACGCACTTCTTTATATAGCTTAGGTCTACTAGGCACAGCGTCCAATTTGATATTGACGATTGGGTTGCTTACAAGATATTCGCCATCTTTGATGTCATTTGGTACGAAAATGAGCTCCGTAATCGAATTTGATGTTTTAGGCTCGTTTGGGTAGTTCCAGAAGATTTTATGGCAAAGCAATTTTCCATCATCAGACTCTCTATCGACGCTCGGAATATCTACCAACAAGTGCTTTACGCCCAAATCCAAAATTCGTTGCATGGCTTCAGGAGTGATATATACAGGGTTTGTTCCGGAATAATTTCTTTCCTTCTTTTCGATGTCATTCGGTAGCGTGCGGATTATCAATCCGGGAAGATTTGATTTTGATTTCATTTCTTCGATATGCTGCACATCAATAATCCTATCCCCATTCTCTTTCAACAGAGGATATACAGAAATCAATTCGGCTAAATAAAATTCTTCACGTATGCAATCATTCACGCAATATTCCTCTTTTGAAATATGACCAACGCATTCTGTATGGGTACCATTTCCATGCGGATTGCATTGAAAATTCATAAAATTGACAGGTCCTCCAAGCTTGGTTGAACCTACAAAATCACCTTCTTTTACTGGTGAAATTCGAAATGGAGGCGCATAAAAGGCATTAACTTGTCCAAATCCGGAGTGAAAACTGATAGAAATATCTATCGGATTGGACAAGTTAAATGATTTATTATCAATGGTTAAAAGCATATATTATGAAAAAATATTAAATTATTAAGCAAAAATACGCAATGTGAAAACTTAGTTGCCTATATTTGTGGCATAACCAAATTATTAAATTATGAAAAAATTATTACTAGCAATTTTTTCCATTGCCTTGACAGCAATGAGTTATGGTCAGGATGTGACCGTCTCAGGCAAAGTGACAGATGGTAATGGAACCCCGCTCTCTGGAGCCATAATCGTTCAGAAAGGAACAAACAATGGCTCAAAATCAAAATCGGATGGAAGTTTTTCGATTACAATACCAGCCAAATCAGTCCCAACATCGGTCATGGCAAGAATGATTAGTTTTGGATCAGCAGAAATTACGGTAGACGGATCTTTAAGTAATGTTACATTCAACGTAGTGCTTGGTGAGCAAGCAAAAAGCTTAAACGAAGTGGTTGTATCTGCTTCAAAAAAATCAGAAAAAATTATCAATTCACCTGCTTCGGTTTCTGTATTGTCGGAAGCTAGAATTCAGCAAAACACAACACTTTCTGTTGTAGACAATGTGAAGAAAATAGCAGCAGTTGACGTTATGCCGACAGGTATTGTATCGAACAACGTGGTAGTAAGAGGATTTAATAACATCTTCTCAGGTGCGACAATGTTTCTAGTGGATAATAGATTAGCATCAGTACCTTCTATAAGAGTCAATGCTTTCCATTTGGTTCCAACTTCCAATACAGATATTCGATCGATGGAGATCGTGAGAGGGCCTTCTTCGGCTCTTTATGGTCCATTTGCATCGAATGGTGTGATGGCTGTTTACACGAAGTCACCTTTGGATATGGAGAATAGAATGGAGATTACAACAGGTATTACTACCGGACTAAGAGCTGGTGACGAGGATAATGCAAAGTTTGGCTTCAAAGCAAACAATAGTATTGAGAATCTAGGAATCTTGAACCCTGAAATTAGAATTGCTGGAAAATTAAGCAAAAACTTAGGCGTTAAAGTATCAGGAAACTTCATGAGTGGTTCTGACTTCGCTTTCTTTGATGATCGTGAACCAAGTGGTAGAAGTGTACGATTTGGAAATCAATCAGGAGGAAATACTTGGACTTCTGATGGAAGTGCTGCCGATACGTTTAGAAGAAACTTTGGTATACGCAAAACGGCGGTCGATGCTAGAATTGATTACAGAGCCGATAATGGAATGGAGTTTATCTTTTCTGGAGGATATGCTAGCAATACGAATATGGAGTTAACTGGTCTTGGAGCAGCGCAAGCAGTGGGATGGACTACAAATTATTTTCAAGCACAATTCAAGAAAGACAGATTGTACGCGCAGTACTTTGTAAATTCAACAAATTCGGGCAATACCTTTTTGATCCCTCAGAGTGCTACTGGAAATCAGTTTACTTATTTGAAGGAAACCTCAAGTTTGCATTCATTCCAGTTACAACATTCGACAAACGTTAGCAACAAAACAAGCTTAGTCTATGGTTTTGATGCCTTTTTGACACGTCCAAGTGGTAACGTTTATGGTCGATTTGACGGAGGACTAGCCAATATCAATCAATATGGTGGTTACTTACAAGCTGATCATAAATTCAACAACAAATGGTCTACAGTCTTAGCTGCTCGCTTGGATTATCAAGATGTCATCAAGGAGTATATGTTCTCCCCAAGAGGTGCTGTCGTATTCAAGCCTAAGGAAAATCACACATTCCGATTGACATACAACAGAGCCTTCCAAGCTCCTACGGCATTGAACTTTTTCTTAGATCTTAATAATGGAAACATTACAGGTTCAAGAAACTCAGCCTTATCATCAGGAATGACAACGGTACCTAATAGCATTAGAGCATTAGGTAATACAGGATTAACTTATGGCACTGGTACCAATGGTCTACCTACCGTTTTGACACCAACAGGTGCATCATTAACTTATGAGCAAGCTTCCAATG
>CANHJR010000100.1 GCA_947461165.1 Saprospirales bacterium
CGCATAATCTGCAGAAACGCCCCGTATTTGTTCGATATCTACCTTGGTACTATCTGGCTGAAAAGCAATAATTGACAAGGTCTCTAATGCAGACTTAGAAAGCCGTTTTCGCTGAATAGTCTCGATATAATTGACAATAAATGGGTAATACTTCGGTTTTGACACAAATGAATATCCCATTCCAGTTCGCTGTATTTCTATTCCAAATTCAGGTCTTTGAAATTCTGCCCGAATATCCAATAAGGCTTTGGCGAGTTCCTCAATAGTGACCGTCGGCATGTCCTTTTGTACGATCCTCAGAATTTCTTCCTCAGGAAGAGCATATGGCGAAACAAAGAGAACCGCCTGAATAATTTGTTTTAACCCCTCCATTTATTCTACTGAATACCAGCCATTTTTGGTTGCTTGCAATAAAAATTTTGACGTATTTTCAAAAAAGAGGATCTTTCCATTGGGATTGTATGAGGGCTTGATATGGATATTTGATACCGCCCCATAATATTTATATCCGTCAGCAGAAAGAGGAAATTTAACACTAAACTTATCCATTAAATGAGCAATGTACATTCCGACATCATATCCTACAAAGACATCATTCACGACCTGATCATTTGTCATTGACTTATATCGTTCCTTTATCTCGCTTATTAAAGTTGGGTTATTTTGAAGAAACACATCGGTATATATTCTTGTATTGAATTTCTCAAGCTTTTCAAGACTTATTTTCGGATTACTAGACCACAAATTATTTCCAAATACAAAAATTCGTCTTGAACCTACAGCAATCAATTTGTCCAAGATTTCATTAACATCATTTGATTTATAATGTGAAATCATTAAAACATTGTTCTTGTTCGTGTCCAACAGCATTCTAAAACTTGTTTCTCCAGTATACTCAATCGTCCGAAGTCGATTTGTTCCGTCTCTCTCGGCCATATATTTCATATAATTAGCAGTCCGTCGTTCCGTCTTAGAAGTGGCGTCATAGACAAAATAAATAATAGCATTATTATAGCTTATGTCAGTAGTTATCTTTTTATAATAATCATAGAACAGTCTTGATTTTGGAATCTGAAGTTTGAAAGCATAAGGATTATCCTTAGCTGGAACATCGGATGGATTCTGAGCTAGAATCATAGGGATTTTGTTTTCCTTGCAATAGTTACTGACTAACAAGGCCTGTTTGGTATGAAATGGAGCTACGACGACATCAATATTATATTTTTTAAGTTTCTCAAGAATTTGTAACGTGCTGCTGTCTTCTCTTGCATTATCCCAAATATGGTAGACGTATTTCGTATTCATACGTTTTATTTTGCCAAATGCGATATTGACTCCTTCCCAAAAACCCAAAACATCTCTAGTCTCCGATGGCATAGAAGCAAATCTATCTTTTCCATCACCAGGCAAAATTTTTGCAGTGTTTATCGGTAAAATGAATGCTACATTATAAATGGACTTGCTAGCGTTTGAAATTTTATCTAAATGAGTATACGGATTTTCTACCAAGGTGCTATTTACTGCCTTGGAGTCGTCATCATCATCTGACTTATGATCTTGAGAAAAAGCGGTAGAACCTATTATGCAAAAACAAGCAAACAATATTGCTTTTAGATTATTCCCATTCAATAGTCGCTGGCGGTTTGGAGCTGATGTCATACACAACCCGATTGATTCCTTTAACATAATTTATAATTTCGTTTGATATCTTCGCTAACAATTCATATGGCAAATGTACCCAATCTGCTGTCATTCCATCAACAGAATGTACACATCGCAGAGCAACCACCTCTTCATAGGTTCGTTCATCACCCATAACACCGACGCTGCGTACCGGAAGAAGAATAACTCCACTTTGCCAGACCTTTTGATACCAGCCGCTTTCATGGAGATTTGCCGTAAAGATAGCATCCGCCTCCTGAAGTATTCGAACCCGCTCTTTATTTATTTCGCCGAGTATTCGTATGCCCAATCCTGGTCCTGGAAATGGATGTCGATTTAGAATATTGGACGGAACTCCTAGTTCGGTTCCTACTTTGCGAACCTCATCTTTAAATAAAAGCCTTAATGGTTCTATGATTTCAAATCCAAATTTCTCTGGCAGTCCTCCAACATTATGGTGCGATTTAATTGTAGCACTTGGACCATTGACAGACAACGATTCAATGACATCAGGATAGATTGTTCCTTGGGCCAGGTACTTAATATTGTCCAGCTTCTTTGCTTCTTTTTCAAACACTTCTATAAAAACTCGACCAATAGCTTTTCTCTTAGCCTCAGGATCTGTGACACCATGAAGAGCCTCGTAAAAATGACTGGAGGCATTGACCCCAATTATGTGAAGACCACTTGCTCGATAGGACTCGATGACCTCTTCAAATTCATCCTTGCGGAGGAGCCCATTGTCAATAAAAATACAAGTCAACTGGCTTCCAATAGCTTGGTGTAATAGATATCCTACAACAGAAGAATCCACGCCGCCACTAATTCCTAAAATCACTCGATCTGATCCGATTTTGGATCGAATAGATTCGATCTGCGAGGAAACAAATGATTTGGGAGTCCAATCGCCCTTGCATTTAGAAATATTTATGACAAAATTTGAGATCAACTCCTTACCACATTGTGTATGCGTAACTTCTGGATGGAACTGAACTCCGTAAATTGGCATTTTAAATTCACCAGGTTTTGACTCAAAAGCGGCTACAATGTTGTTTTCTGTTTTGGCAATGACGTCGAATCGTGGGCCAACCTCCAAAATACTATCGCTATGACTCATCCATACATCTGAAGGGCTCGTTACATTCTGAAAAATAGACCATTTTCCATCAAAATATACCGTTGCACGTCCGTATTCTCGAACATCCGATTTGGTGACTTTTCCGCCACATTTGCCGATAGCATATTGAGCGCTATAGCATACTGCCAGAACGGGGACATTGTTTGAAATGGTATCTAAATCAATCGCTGGGCTGGATTCATCTAGAGTCGAAAATGGGCTTCCTGACAATATCGCTCCGCGAATACTGTTATCTGTCCAATCAATTTCTTTGTGATAAGGGAAAATTTCACAATACACATTCAATTCTCTGACACGTCTTGCGATGAGTTGGGTATACTGAGAACCAAAGTCAAGAATTACTATTTTTTCTACCATTTATTTTTTATTTCTTCTTTTCAAATAATTTATCTAGAGTTTCAAAATCTTTTTGATATTGTATACCTGCACCTGTTTTGTTGATATATTTTGCATTGAATGGATCATTATTGAGTGTTGAATACACTTTTAATCGAAGGTTTCCTTGCTGCGAAAGTAAGTATTCCAAATCAACATCGCTGCCAAAAAATGCGGTATTCGAATTTGTTGTTGCATCTCGCCCAAAATCATAGTTTCCACCCAGGTTAAATATAAGCCTATCATTCAACAATTTTTGGGATAATGCGAGTTTTAGATTATTGCGAAGATTGCCTGCGGTGACAGTTCTGTCGACTTGAGAATATCGTTGAAGTCCAAGATCAAAATTCAAGCCCTTGAATGTGTTTTGCATAAAATCCGTTATGTAGGATGATAGTTTGCCTGAAATGACATCTAGCCCTGCATTGGCAACATCATTTCCAAAGGAACTACTCGATGCATTTGTATTTTCAAAACCGGTGAAGGTTGGAGGCAGAAACCGTTGCATAGATAGTAGACTTAGAACTTGTTTGTTCATCTCATTTTCATTCCGCTCGGTCATAGCTGTAATGGTCTCAAAGGCCGCAAGAATGGTTGGATCATTCTGCTGAATATTAAGTTTATAAGATATATCTGGCTGGATCATTTGATTTTTGAGAAATAGAGTGACGTCTACTTTTACCTGATTTCTGGCTGCATTACGGATGTTGTCATCCAAAGCATTTCCATAATATGCAAGCACGAGATCCTGGGCTGTTGCACGCGTTTTAAAAGTCGCACTTAAGTCAATTTTGGATTTGAATGGATCTCCAAAAAACTGCATAGAACCGCCCTTGTTTATATAAAACGTCCTTTCGATCAAGTTTTGGTAAGTGAATTTATAATTCCCTGAATTGACAACATAGGAGCCATAAATATCCATATCCGTTTCTGGACTCATTTTAAAAGATATTTTGCCCTCCCCAGTGCAGTCTATCCTATCGTCAACTGCAGGATCCATTATAATTGTAAGATTGCCTTTATCATTGATATCGAAATTGAAGTCAAAATTGACCCCACCCCTGCGCACCCTTTTGGCATTCATACTGGAGTCGCTATTAGATGTTTTTGATACAAAATCATAGAAACTATACTTATCTGCATTTTTGTTACCACCAAATGCGATATAAATATGTGAATTTGGAAGGTTAGAACCATTCGCAGAAATTGTAATTCGATCACCAATAACGCCTTTGAAATTCATATCCGCAGCAGCGAATACCCTTCCATAAAAATACTGGTTATTTTGAGACGTGGTATTGAGGCAAAATAGCTTAGGGGTATTAGCAGATATGTTTAGGAAGAAATTTTGAAAATAATTGTGAGAAATGATACCATTCGCAACTGCCGGATTGCCAAACTCATCTCGAAATTCGAAATCATTAAACACAAATTTGTCAGGAATGATATTGATAGTCTGTTTGGAGGTTGTGTATCTGGTATGTATATTATTGATATATGTGCTCAAGGTGTCGATATATAAACTTCCGGAAGAGCTCAGCTGATTTATTTTCCCATCGAGTAGAATATTCGCTCTTAAATTCCCCTCCATACCATAAATCAGGTCCTTAAAATACTTATTCATAAAATCGGGGTTGATTCTATTGATTTGAATCTTGGCATGCAGTGAGTCTACTCCTTGATTGGCATCAAAAACCCCATTCGCACTCATAGCGATTCGCTCACCGGAGAGCGTCAATTTGGAACTAAGAATCTCATCTTCAAAACTACTGTTTATCGCTAAGTCCCCTATTCTTTGATTGTCAAACTCGATAGAGCTAATTCTTAGGTTTCCAATCGGTGTTGGCTTGGTGATCGCGTTTGCAATTTCTACCTCTCCTGTCAATTCACCTTTGAAGGATTTGAGAATCGGCATAAATCCACTTATGAGCTCTTCTAGTTTTACATCATCAAATTTTATCTTCAATAGGTTGTTTTCTGGGTTGGTACCTATTTCAATTTGTTGTCTATCTTTTTTCAGCACAATGTTTTTAGCAAAAAGGGTCTTATCCTTCAGATTGATTTGGACCGAATTGTCTGGATCTATTGTCCATACTTTTTTTCCAAAATATGAATTAAATGGAAGAATGCTAAACTCTACTAGCTGATCCTTCTTGCGTATGATCGTATTAAAATCCACAAACTTTTCATCTTGTCGTTCTAACAACTCAACTGTCAGTTTTACTCCGTCCGAAACATTCGTAATTCTCGCCGTCATAGGGCTTATAGCCAATTTGCCTTGGAAAAAGACACTATCCATTTTCAGACTTGCATCGACCCCTTGTATATCTGACGAGTGTTGCAGATAGAGTTGCGGCACGCGAAATTGATTCCACACCAGCCCGTTGAGATTTCCATCAATATTCATCTTGTCGTGTGTACCGTCAAATCTGCACA
>CANHJR010000101.1 GCA_947461165.1 Saprospirales bacterium
AAATGTTTCCAAACTTCCCTCTAAATCACCCAATTGGTATAAAATATCCGCCTTCAATTCCAAGTAGTGCGCGATATCCGCATTTTTCTCCAAAGCCTTTTGAATCAATGGTAGAGCTGCTGAATACTTATTTTCTTCAAAGAATATAATCGCAAGATTATAGTATGCTTCGTCCGCTATTTCATCGTAATTCAATGCCTCTTTGAAATGTAGTTTGGCCTTGTAGTTATTGTTTAAGCGATAGTGAGCATGTCCAAGTGTGTAATGATCCACTGAGTTCAAATCGCCTTTCTTTTCTATATCTTTCAGGCATTCAATTGCTTTTTCTGGCTGTCCAGCTTCTAGGTATGCCTGTGCCATATCTGATACGATATCATTATTCGTTTCGTCAATAGCTGCGATATATTCAAATGATTCGATCGCTTTTTCGATCAATCCCGCATCTTTATAAGACATTCCTATCGCATACCAAGCAAACACATTAAAGGGATCCTCATCAATGATTCCCTGGATAAACTCAATCCTTTCCGTGTTTCGTTCAAGAATTGACATGGTTATGGAGTATAAATAATATGCATCCTCATTCAATGGATTTAATATCAAGGACTTCTCCAATAAAGGTATCATTTCAAGATATTCCCCTTGATAATCATATATTTCTGCCAAATGGAGTAATAATGTATCTGTCTGATCTCCGCAATTCTCAAGCCCCTCCTTACAAACAAGGACTGCTCGCTCATAGTCGTTTTTAAGCAAATAGACTTCAGATAAAATGATGTAATAATCAATATCAGACTTATCTATCTTGAAATTGTTTATCAATAAGTCTTCAGCATTATTCAATTCTCCGAGTTCTAGGTATGCATCTGCTTTTGCAAGGCAAAATTCAGATGAAAATGGAAATCGCTTCAAAGCCATTATACTGGCGTCTAGAGCTTTTTGAGCACAGTTGTTTTGAAGATAAAAATGGATGATATCTTCAAACTCTTCTTCAGTAAAATTTATGATTTGATCGTGCAAAACAGCATCCTCAAACTGACCGAGAAGACTTTCTAATTCCTCAAATTCTGATTGTTCCTTCTGACTCAATTTTATTTATTTTTAGAAATGTCAAGTGATTTTGATTTTATTCAACTCATTCATCTCTCTTTAGAAACACTAATTTATTGCATTTAGTTTATCTCCCATAATTTACTTTCCACAATTTATGTTTTATTAATCCTAACATATTCGAAACCAATGATAAGCAACTAAAAATATGGGGGAAAAAAAAGTCCCAGCGAATTCGCTAGGACTTTTTTGGATTATAAAAACGGTAATACTAACCTTTTACTTTTTCTACAATAGTTTTGAAGGCTTCAGGGTTGTTTAGAGCGAGGTCAGCTAATGCTTTTCTATTCAATTCTACATTGTGCTGCGTACAAAGATGCATAAACTTCGAATAAGAAAGATCGTACTCTCTCACAGCAGCGTTGATACGCGCTATCCAAAGAGTTCTCATATCTCTTTTCTTAAGCTTACGACCAGTATATGCATACTGCCAAGCTTTTTCGACTGCATTCTTAGCTACAGTCCAAACATTTTTTCGACGACCAAAGAATCCTTTGGCGTGTTTCAATATATTCTTTTTTCTTTCTTTTGCTGCTACAGCATTTACCGAACGAGGCATAATTTTTAGTTTTTAAATTGTTAAGTTTGAAATTGGTCAGTATTCAGGCAACTAAAACGCACTGGAATACACCCATGATTTTTTATTTAGATTGCAAGCAACATCTTGATTCTCTTCTCGTCACTCTTGTGAACTAGACCAGATTTTGTCAATCTTTTCTTTTGAATCTTCGATTTTTTGGTCAAAATGTGATTTTTGAACGCTTTGTTTCTTTTGATTTTTCCAGAACCTGTGAGTTTAAATCTCTTCTTGGCACTAGAATTGGTCTTCATCTTTGGCATACGGCTTCGATATTATTTTGAAAATTGGAGTGCAAATATATCATTTTATATTTGACTTCTATCGAAAAATTTACGAATAGGGTATGAAAGATGCTATTTATTGAAAATAGTGATTGCTTTTGTATACATTTTATTCAACTCCGCTTCCATTTTGGGCATAATGTTCCGAATGTGGGTTATAAGTTTATTGCCTGGAAGTTCTATGTATATATGTGTCAAAAAGGAAACAAAAATAATTGCAGAGCAATAAACAATCCCCAAAAACATATAATTCGTTTTTGATAAACTTAGTATATAACTTTTCGGAATAATAAACGTGTTTAAAGTATATATGACAAGTCCGTGAATGAGATATACACTATACGATAATTGACCCAAAATTTGGGAAGATTTCCAGTTTAAAACACCTAGAATAGAATTTCCGCGAACAATGATGAAAAACAAGAGAAATAAAGCGCAAATATCGAGGTTTTCATTAGCAAACTTATCATTGAATACACTATAAAACAAGAGTATTCCGGCAAAACCAATCCATTTACTTTTTATAGATAAACCCGTATTTTTGATTTTAAAGTTAACAAATGCCACCAAGATGCCATATATAAACATTTTAAATATAGCTGTATTGAATCCTCTTTTGGTAAGGAAGAAATAACATATAGAGGCACAGATAAAGGCTGTTAAGAGTGGAATTTGTTTCTTGAAAAATACGGCTGCAAATAGAGGTAAAGACAAATAAAAGAATACTTCAAAACTCAAGGTCCAATGAACACCAGAGTTGGTAAGATGAGAAATACCATCATTATTGATTGCGGGACATTTTATAAATCCAAAAGCAATCCAATTTAATGAATATTCTAGAAGCTTGGATTTGGAAACAGTTAGCTCGAAATTGGTTTTCAGTAAAACATAAAATATCACCACTAGAATGGACAAGAAATACAAAGGAAATAATCGGAAAATTCTTTTCCAAAGGAATTCAGACCAATTTATGGGTTCATTTCTGAATAGTTTATCGAAAAACAGAAAACCAGTGATCATAAAGAAAATGAAAACAGAATGTTTTCCAAACCGGGCAAGTATGGCTACTGGTTCTATCAGTGACCATTGCACCGTATGCATTAATCCATACCAAGATGAATAGTGGTGTACAAAAACAAAAAATGCTAGGAACCCTCTAAGACCTTCAATACCAGTATACTTCGTTTGATTGGGCTCTAACTTAAAAACTTGATTAAAAACAGTAACAAATAGTAATCCAGAAGCAATTAAAACGAAAATGCCTAGGAATATCACAGTAAATGTGCTTGATATTAAACGATTGAATTATTTTTTCTTGGCTCTGGGAGCTAAGGTCATAAACATACGACGACCTTCTGTCTTTGGTTCGCTTTCGATTGTAGACACTTCATCTAACTTCTCTGCAAATCTTTTTAAAAGGACTTTTGCACGATCTTGGAAAACAATATCACGACCTCTAAACATAAGAAAGCACTTTACTTTATTACCTTCTTGCAAGAATTTCTCTGCGTGCTTCGCCTTAAAATCAACATCATGTTCATCGGTATTAGACGTAAAACGAATTTCTTTAATAAGAACCTTAACCGAGTTGGCCTTGATTTCTTTTTCCTTTTTCTTACGATCGTAAAGGAATTTTTTATAATCAACTAATTTACATACCGGTGGATCAGCATTAGGAGTGATTTCGACAACATCTACATCTAATGCCTCGGCTAATTGTCGTGCTTTGTCTATGTCGTATACTCCAGCTTCTACGTTTTCTCCAACCAATCTAACTTTGCTAGCTGTGATGAAATCATTGATTTTGTGTTCGGCTTCTTTTTTGACGAATCGTCCTCTAGGGACAAATGGTTTTTTTTGCAAATTAGTACTAGTTTAATTTAATATTGATTTTGTTGTTTGTTTTATTCAGTAAAAATAAATCATTCAGGATAATTCTGTGTTTAATTTTTTAGAACAAATGTGTAATGGATCTTGTTTTTATTTCATTTAGGAGCGTTTCGACAATGACTCCTATACTTTCCATGCCTTTGTCGCCAACCCCATGTATTCTAATGGATGCCTTATGTTCTGTCATTTCCTTTTCACCAATGATTAACATATAAGGTACTTTGAGAACCTCAGCATCTCGGATTTTTTTACCGATTTTCTCATTTCTATCATCGTATTTTGAACGAATACCTGCTTTTTTTAGTTCTTGGTGCACTTGATTTGCATATTCGCCAAATTTATCACTAATAGGCAATACTGCAACTTGTTGAGGGGCTAACCACGTAGGAAAATTGCCCGCAAAATGCTCTATAAGGAAGCCTATAAAACGCTCGTGAGTTCCCAGTGGTGCTCTATGAATGATCAATGGAACCTCATCTTCATTGTTGGAGTTTTTGTAGCTCAACTTAAACTTGTTGGCTGAGTTGAAATCTACTTGGTTGGTCGTCATCGTAAACCATCTACCTATAGCACTTCGCATTTCTATATCGATCTTAGGACCATAGAAGGCTGCTTCATCCATGACTTCCTCAAATGGTAATTCTAAATCAACCAATACTTTGCGAACCATCGCTTCCGTTTCAGCCCATAATTCAGGTTGGTCGACATATTTTATACCCAATTTTGCAGGATCATGCAAGGATAATCTCATTTTATAATCTGTAATTCCAAAAATTTTGAAATACTTTTGATACATCAAATTTACTTTCTGAAATTCATCAAAAAATTGATTCTTTGTACAATAAATATGAGCGTCATTCATGTGCAAGACTCTTACTCGCATCAATCCAAACAGTTCGCCACTTTGTTCATAGCGATAACAAGTACCATATTCCGCCAATCGATAGGGTAAGTCTTTATATGATTTTTGTTCTGCATCGAATACCTTGTGATGATGAGGACAGTTCATTCCTCTTAGGTAGTATTTGGTTCCATCTATTTCCATAGGAGGAAACATACTATCTGCGTAGTATGGTATATGGCCACTAGTGATGTACATCTCCTCTTTGGCGATATGTGGTGTGACTACTCTATGATAACCATCGGCATCTTCAGACTCTTTTGCAAGTTTTTCTAATTCTTCTATGATAATGCCACCATTTGGGAGCCATAATGGGAGGCCTTGACCCACCATATCGTCAAATGCAAAGATGCTGAGCTCTTTTCCGATTTTTCTATGATCGCGCTTTTTAGCCTCCTCTAGCATCAAAAGATATGCATCTAATTCTGCTTGCTTTGGAAATGTAATCCCATAGACTCTAGTCATCATTGGATTCTTTTCATTTCCACGCCAGTATGCACCAGCGATATTCATCAACTTGACACTTTTGATATAGCTTGTATTTGGCAGATGTGGTCCACGACACAAATCTGTAAAATCACCTTGCTTGTAAAAAGAAATTTCGCCATCAGTCAAATCTTGTAGAAGTTCTAGTTTGTATGGGTCAGCTTTACTTGTAAAATATGCTATTGCATCAGATTTGGGAACCTCGCTTCTGACAAATTCAGAATTCCTTTGTGCTAATTCTACCATCTTCTTCTCGATCTTGACCAAGTCCTCCGCAGCAATGCTTCTACCCTCTCCGAGATCAATATCAT
>CANHJR010000102.1 GCA_947461165.1 Saprospirales bacterium
AAGAATTTAGAGGCAATGAAACGGATATCTCCTTAGGTCTAAACGACAAGAAGGCTATGGATCAACTGGCAATTTCACGGGGAAACGACACGCTGGAACAGCGAGAAAAGAACACATTTGTGGCCTTGGATAGTTTGGTGAGACAATCCAATGTAGAGTCAAAACTGAAATTCTTTCTTGCTTTGACAAATGGGTTTGTAAAAATCAATAAGGTAAACGTATCGGTAAATGATCTATTGAGATACAACAATTACGAAGGACTTCGGATCAATTTGTCTTTGGCTACTAATTATTCATTTCACAAGAATCTATACCTCAATGGATTTGTTGGTTATGGCTTCAAGGATCAAGCTCTTAAATGCGGCGGCGGATTTCGATATATGCTAGATCATTATACCCAATCTCAAATCTCTATACAAGCCGAAAACGACGTTTTCACCGCAGGAAGAATAATGAATGATTTTCATACACCAATAGGCAAACTGACAGAATGGTCCAATCAATTGAATTATGGCAAGTACTATCGATCAAGGCAATTGACAATGTCATATTCTCAAGATGTCAATAGAAGTCTTGAAGCCAAGATATCAACCAAAATTGCTGAAATTACACCGTTGTATAATGAATCAACCTCTTTGACTGACAAAGAGGAGACCGTTGTCTCTCCCCGCATACAATTGCATTACTATCCTGGTTCTAGTTATGTCACGACAAATGAAGGCAAATTTCGAGTCAAATCAAGACCCACAGATATATATGCGGACTATCAATATATTCAACCAATAAACAACGATGGAATTGGTGCCCATGCAACTAACCTGGAGTTTAATAGCGCAATCAAAAACCCTATAAATACCTTGAAGTTTACCTTGAAAGCAGGTTACACATCTGATAATGCCTCCTTATGGGCGCTCCAAGAAGGCCTGGGAAATTCACCACGAAATAACGAACTTTACTCTTCGTTTGGAATAACGAGTCCAAAACATTTTGTAACCATGATGCCATCTACATTTTATTCAAACGTTTATACCGCTTTGTTTGTGCAACAAGATCTTCCTAGAATTCGAACGTCCGCATCGAAAGCTCTCCATGCCTCGCTAGCTTACAAGGCTATTGTTGGAGAATTGACATCGACTCAATATCAAGGAAAGATCCAATCACCATCCAATATATATCAAGAAGTTGGGTTGGAGTTTCACAAGATCTTTTCTCTTTTAGGATTTGGGATGTACTATCGAATGGGTCATTATCAGCAAAACGGGATCGAAAACAACGTCGCATTTCGTATAAATCTGGGCTTATAACTTCTCGAGATTATTGCAAACCTCGTTGGAAACAAATTTTGCCTTACCTTTGCTCCAATCCATTTCTTTGATGGGTTGAATGATATATGGACACACGTAGACAACAAAAAATAGCGCAACTATTACAAGAAGAATTTAGTAGGATTTTAATGACAGATGCTAAACCATTTTTGATGGGGTCATTTGTGACTTTGACCAAGGTCAATGTGACTTCAGATTTATCATTAGCACGATTTAATATGTCTGTACTCGGTTCTGAAAAAAAGCAAGAAGTCATAAACAGTCTATCAGAGCACAAATCTGAAATCCGGAGAGTGTTAGGAAATAAAATGAGAAATGATTTGCGCAAGATACCTGAACTCGAGTTTTATCTAGATGAAACACTAGACTATGTGGAGCGTATTGACGATCTTTTTGAGAGAATCAAAAAAGAAGAAACAGATATCAAACAAAACCCTGAACTTGGTGACTAAATGGACATTGCGACAATTCATTTAACACTTTCGGAAGATATCCATTTGGATAATTATAAGCGAGCATGTGATGCGATCAACTATCTAAATCAAAAATATTACAACGACGCAGAGCAGGTCATCTCCGATCGGGAATATGATTTGTTATTCAAAAAAATAGAGCAATTTGAGAAGGCAAATTCAAATCTTGCTGATCTGAATTCTCCTACTAGAAAAGTTGGAACGAGTTTGTCAGGCACCACTCGTTTTGAGAAAGTGACCCATTCGGTTCCCATGCTTTCTCTTTCGAACTCCTATGATTCAGCGGATCTCATGGAATTTGATAAATCTATTCGAAAAGAACTGAATACCGATTTTACCTACTATGTTGAACCAAAATTTGACGGAAGTAGTATCGCATTTGTATATGAAGACAACAAATTAGTCCGTGCTGCAACTCGAGGAGATGGCACAGAGGGGGAAAACATAACCACGAATGCGAAGGTTGTTAAAAATATTTTGCATCAGGTAGATTTCAAATCTTTGGGATATGACACGGTCGAATTGCGAGGAGAAATAGTCATCAATAAGAATGTGTTTGAGAGTATGAATCTAGAGCGTGAGGAAGCTGGATTGGCCAAATTTCAGAACACACGAAATACTGCGAGTGGCTCGCTTCGGATGAAGGAGGCGACGGAAGTTGCAAATCGAAACCTCGAAGCTTTTGTATATAGCGTGGGCTTTGTAAGTCCTGAGACTGGTTCGGGCAATTTTGAAATTTCGCAATCAAAAAATATTGAAATTTTGAAGTCACTGGGATTCAACTCAGCGCATCTACTAGGTAGAAAGTGTAAGTCTATCGAAGAGGTCATATCCTTTTGTAATGAATGGGATGAAAAGAGAAATCACTTCGATTTTGATATTGATGGGATGGTCGTCAAGGTGGACTCTATTGCCCAACAATTAAACCTAGGTGCAACATCACATCACCCAAAGTGGGCGATTGCATATAAGTTCAAAGCGATCGAAAAACCAACAATCTTACTTGACATTGAGTATCAAGTAGGTCGAACAGGTATTGTCACGCCTGTCGCCAAAGTTGAACCGGTGAATGTCGGTGGGGTCACGATTCGGAGCATTTCCTTGCACAATGAAGACAATATTCGATCAAAAAACATCCAAATTGGTTCCACGGTATATATCGAAAGAGCTGGCGAAGTCATTCCACAAATCACTCGTGTAGAGACTATTGAAGGACAGCGCTTAGATCCCTTTGAATATATCAAGACCTGTCCATCTTGTGGCACTGATTTGATTCGAAGAGAAGGCGAAGCCGCTTGGCGATGCACCAATACTTCGGAATGTTCTGCACAGAACCTTGAAAGGATCATCTATTTTGCGAGCAAAGACGCGATGAATATCAAAGGTCTAGGAAAAGATATTATTAGGCGATTTATAGGATTGGGTTTCATTACTGATTTGACATCAATCTATAGACTACCGTATAGTGACATCATACAGCTAGATGGCTGGAAGGAGAAGTCAGTAGAGGTTTTGAGAACAGGAGTGGAAGAAAGCAAGTCAAACGAGACGTATCGGTTATTGGTAGCTATGGGGATCGATGGAATAGGAAATACAACAGCCAAAACGCTAGCTAAGAAGGTTAGCCATCTTCTAGATTTCCAAAAATGGAGCTTGGAGGAGTTTAATACGTTGGAGGATTTTGGTCCAGTGATGGCGAAATCTATCTTTGATTTTTTTCAAAATGAAGACAATATTCAATTACTTCAGAAATTAGAGGATCTTGGTGTCAACCTCAAAGGTATCGAATTGAACGTTTCTGGAGTGCTGTATGGTAAGCAAATTGTTTTTACAGGATTTCGGAATCCAAGCTTAGAAGCAAAAATCGAATCTCTTGGTGGAGAAATTGGAAATTCACTATCCAAGAAAACGTCTATATTGGTTATGAAAGAAAAAGGAAGTGGAAGCTCTAAAGAGAAAAAAGCCATCGAATATGGCGTCGAAGTTATGACGCTGGAGGAGTTTGAGAAAATGATTATTTGACGGAATGCTATAACCCACTAGAAACAGTCATCGTCGACCGTCCTTAAAAGACGGCATAGCTTGCTAAGTCCATAGTGAAGCCCCCCTATTTTTATTCAACGATCATTTTTCTTCTCTCGAATTGGCGTATAAGGTGATCGCTGAATGTTGATTCATTTATAATTTTCCTAAATGCATTTTTATATTTCGCGGAAACATCTCCTGTGCTGTTCAAAAGATGAAATCCTAGCTATAAACGGCCTACTTACAAATCAATTGTTCTGAACGTTAGGTTTACTCTAGGTTTGGTTATTCGTTTTGTCGGTGGTAGTCTGTGCAGCCAATTTGTTTGAGTTGTACCTTTCATGACCAATAGACTTCCGTGTTCTAAAATCAATGAAATGGTATCTTTTGTATCCTTGTGTTTGAATGCAAATTTTCGTTCTGCCCCAAAACTTAACGAGCCAATTGCCCCATCTTTCTTTAAATCTTTTTCGGCATCGCTGTGCCACGACATGCCTTCATCTCCATTGTGGTATAGGTTAAGCAAACAAGAATTGAATTTTTCACCTGTTTTTTCTTCGATGATTGATTTTAATTCTAATAATTCTGTGGTCCAGGGCAAGGCTCGTTTAGTGATGTTGGAGTAGGTGTACTCAAAATCGCTGTCTCCATACCAGGCTACTTTTCGTTTTGTGATTATTTGTTTTCCGAAAATAATAGCTTGGTCATTTTTCCATTCAACGGTATTCATCAAACAGTCAAAATAACGATTGGCATCCTGATGAGTCAAGAGTTTTCCGAGATAATTTACGATACCATCTTTTGGCAATAAATTTTTTAGGTTGTCTGCTTCGGTGTTAAATAAATCCATTTTTGAATAATAACTAATTCGTCTTTTTTCCTTTTTGACTTTAGATCGTTCACCCCAAGATTCGCTTTCTCTTTCTTCTTGCCATATATTCTTCTACTGCGACCTTGGTTGTCAGCCAGTCTTTGCCTTCTTTGAATGCATCTATTTTTCCTTTTCTAGCGAGTAGGCTGATATACTCTTGTCCATAGGGGACCGTCGCCTCCGATACGATAGTCGATATCGGCAGATAGGTGTCTAGCGTATTGTCTAGCGAACTGACATATATGTCTAGACTGCGTTCTGCTGCCTGAAGCACAAGAAGTAGCAATTTAGAATAATCTCCTAGATCGGCCTTATTGAGCGCATCGTAATACTTTTTTCTATCATTTCTCAGAATAATCACAGGAGCAAATCCATCACGCATGAGATTGAGATTGAAGGTCAGTCGAACGGTTCGACCATTGCCATCGATAAAAGGATGTATCCATACAAATCGATGATGATATATCGTCGCTTTGATCAGTGGATGTAGCTCGATATCTTCATTGTTGAGCCAGTCTAATAGCTCGTCCATCAGTTGCGATACCTTCAATGCATTTGGAGGCAGGAAATTGGTACCTTGAACACGAACACCAAAGGTTCGATATCTACCAGAATATTCTTTTTCAATTTTTTGTAAAACCAGGGAATGAATATCCATAATATCGGTAGCAGATAATATTGATTTTGCCGATACTAATTTTTCGATATGTTCAATCGCTTCCTGATGGTTAAGTGCTTCAAAATGTTCTCTGAGAGATTTGCCATGTATCGTCATGCCATCTTCCAAGACCATTTTTGTTTCGAGGAGCGTAAGTGTATTTCCTTC
>CANHJR010000103.1 GCA_947461165.1 Saprospirales bacterium
GATATCAGAAGATTATATATGGGTGCAAAGTTCAATTTTTGACCTTAAATGCTTTTGAATTAGTATCATTATCCGTGTTGAATTTAGAAAATAATATTGTAGATATATTCGCTATCTTTGCCTCAATTTACCAAAATAGATTCGATGCAAAATCAATTTTCTTTTATCGCTAATGCGCATCCTTCGGTTATCGAAGCTATGTATAACGATTTCAAGTCAGATGCCAATAACGTAGATCCGGAATATGCCAAGTTTTTTGCAGGATTTGATTTTGCGGTCGCCAAGGAATCTACAGGATGTTCGAGCGCTTCTTCTTTCAGTAGTGATGAATTCAAAGTTTATAAATTAATACATACCTATCGTCAGTTTGGGCATTTGCTTTCCGACACCAATCCTATAAAGAAGCGGAAAGACCGGGGTATCAAAATTGATATAGCTAGTTTTGGATTGGCAGACAAGCACCTAACACAGCGGTTTTCTGTTTCATCCGAGATCGGTCTCAGCAATGCGAGTTTACAAGAAATAATCAACAAATTGAACCAAGCCTATATTTCAAAAATAGGCTACGAGTTTCAGTCTGTTCGTGTTGAGGAGGAATTGAATTGGCTTCACGATGCCGCTGAAAAACGATATGCCGAGAGAAAATACTCCATAGATGAGAAGATGAAGGCATTGAAAGGTTTGAACAAAGCCGTTGTTTTCGAAGAATTTCTAGGAAAAAAATATATAGGAGAGAAGCGATTTTCATTGGAAGGAGGGGAGTCTACCATACCTGCTCTGGAGACGATTATCGAAAGTGCAGCCAAATACGGCACAAAAGAAGTCATTCTCGGTATGGCTCATAGAGGTAGATTGAATGTCTTGGTCAATATTTTGCAGAAAACGTATGAAAATATTTTTAATGAGTTTGATGGTACGAATATCGATGAGACAGCTGGTGATGGTGATGTGAAATATCACAAAGGCTACCAGACAATTTATCCAACTCCGTACGGTGAAATGTATCTTAATTTACAAGCAAATCCATCTCATTTAGAAGCAGTTAATCCTGTGGTTTTAGGTTTTGCGCGTGCCAAGGCAGATATTCTATATGATAAAGATTATTCGAAAGTTCTTCCTATCATAATACACGGCGATGCGGCGGTCGCTGGTCAAGGTATCGGTCAAGAAATGATACAAATGTCTCAGTTGAGAGGTTATGGCAATCATGGTACGATCCATTTTGTGATCAATAATCAGATAGGTTTTACAACTGATTTTGACGATGCAAGAAGTTCAGATTATTGTACAGCAATAGCCAATATGCTCAATTGTCCAGTATTCCATGTCAATGGTGATAGTGTAGAGGATGTCATTTATGTTTGTGAATTGGCCGCTGAATATCGCGCCAAATTCAAAAAAGATGTTTTTGTCGATATGGTTTGCTATCGAAAACACGGGCATAACGAGAGCGATGATCCAAAATATACTCAACCTGAGATGTATTCAATCATTGCAAAAAAGAAAAATCCACGTGATATCTATGCTGAATTTCTTGCTAGTCAAGGGGCTACAGAGGCAGATCTCGTCAAAAAAATGGACAAAGAGCTGTATGATAATCTTCAGGACCGACTGAACAAGGTCAAAGAAGAAACTAAAGACTATAAGTATCGACATCACGAAAAGGCATGGATGCAATTGGTGAAGGCACGTGGTGCTGATTTTGAAGCTAGTCCAAAAACCAACATCTCCAAAAAAGATTTTGAGGAGATTGCAAATAAGATATGCACCTATCCAGCTGGGTTTTCACCATTGAAGAAAGTGGAAAAGCAATTGGCCGATTGGAAATCTAGAATGCTTGACAAACAGGAATTGGATTGGCAAGCTGGAGAACTTCTCGCCTATGCCAGTTTATTGAAGGAAGGCAAAACGGTTCGGCTATCAGGAGAAGATGTCAAGCGTGGCACATTCTCACATCGACATGCTTCTATTTTTGATCAGAATAATGGAACGGAGTTTTGCAGATTGAGCCAAATTTCCAAAGATCAGGCTACCATGCAAATTTATAATTCTTTATTATCAGAGTATGCAGTATTGGGTTATGAGTTTGGTTATTCTATTGCGAGCCCGGATCAGTTAGTGATATGGGAGGCGCAATTTGGTGATTTTTCCAATGGCGCTCAAATTATCATCGATCAGTTTATCATGTCGTCTGAGACAAAGTGGAAGGTTGGGTCTGGTATGGTTCTTTTGCTTCCACATGGATATGAAGGACAGGGTCCGGAGCATTCTAGTGCTCGCATGGAGCGTTTTCTTCAGCAATGCGCCGAATTCAATGTTCAAGTTTGCAATATCACGACGCCGGCAAATTACTTCCATGCCATTCGACGACAATTGGCGCGAAATTTCAGAACGCCACTCGTCATTATGTCGCCAAAATCATTGCTTCGACATCCAAAATGCGTAAGTTCTACTGCGGATATTACAACTGGAGGCTTTCAAGAACTAATAGATGATGCTCAGGCAGATGTCAAAAAAGTAAAACGTGTACTTCATTGTACCGGAAAGATATACTATGAGCTTCTTGCAAAGAAAGAGGAGGACAAGCGTGATGATATTGCAATTGTGAGGTTAGAGCAGATTTATCCTATACCTATCCAACAATTGGAAAATGTATTTTCAAAATACAAGTCTGCCGAACATGTTTGGGTTCAAGAAGAGCCTGCAAATATGGGTGCTTGGACTTATTTGTTGGATCGGCAATTTCGGATGAAAGGTGAAGTCATCTATAAATTGGTGGCCCGAAAAACCTCTGCATCACCTGCAACTGGCAATAAGAAACAACATGCGATCGAAGTTCAAGACCTTATGAATCGAGCTTTTGGTAAATAAGGTGTTTTATCAGTTTCTCAAAACATAAATTTGTATAAGCTAAACTTAAAATAATATGGAACAATTGGTAGTAAATGAAGGAAATAAACTAGATTTAATGACCTCTGCGAAATGGGGTAAATTTTTTGTAATACTCGGTTACATCGCAGTAGTGTTAATGGTACTTGCTGGAGTATTTACCATTGTCTTATCGGTTACAAGGTCTGGACTAATTGGATCTGGTATTGCCGGAATGATGTCAATATTAGGTTTTTTATATGTGGCAATTGCTGCTGCGTATTTTTTTATGGTAAGAATTATGCATAAAATGGTTACTGGATTTAAAAAAGCAGTATCAAATAGCAGCCAGAATGATCTTAATGATGGATTTAGCAATATGGCTAAAGGCTATAAGTATGCTGGTTATTTCACTATAGTTACCTTGGTTCTTTATCTCTTATTTCTAGTTGGATTTGCAGCCAGTGCCGCATTCTTTGGAGAAGATATGTATGGAAAGGATAGTGAAGAAATACCTGTGATGACAGAAATGGAAAGTCCATTGGATGAAGATGCTACAGAGGAAGCTGCGGCAGTAGCAATCGATGATACGGTTGAGGTCAAATAGTGTTTGTTCTGAGAACAATAAATTTAAGGGACTCCAGTTTTGGAGTCCTTTTTTTTTACTTAAGCTTGTTTGTCTGCCAATTCTAACCACCGATTATTGTGATTTTCGATGATCGTGGCTATTTCTGTTAGTCGTTTATTGATTTTCTCAAGCTCTTCAAAGTTCAATTGTTCACCAAGCCGAAGTGTAAGATTGGATTGTTCCAGTTCCAATTCTGGCAATTCTTTCTCAATCTTAGACAGTTCGCGTTGCTCGTTATAAGTGAGTCCTGGTTTTGCTTTTTTTGGGTCTTCCGTCGTTTTGGTAGGTTCTGATGCCTTGGGTTCTGAGTACTGTGCTACTTTATTGGCTTGTTGCTCCAATCGGTACTCGGTATAGGTTCCATAATAGTCTCTAATTTTCCCTTGACCTTCGAAGGCAAACAAGTGCTCAACACAGTTGTCAAGAAAATACCTATCATGGGATATGACGATGACACAACCTTCAAATTCTTCTATAAACTCTTGTAAGACGTTGAGGGTTACGATATCCAAATCATTGGTAGGTTCATCTAGAATCAAGAAATTAGGATTTAACATCAAGGTTCGGATCAGAGATAGTCGACGTTTTTCTCCACCGCTTAGCTTCTTGACCAATACATAGTGTTGATGAGAAGGGAAGAGAAAGCGCTCAAGCATCTGAGACGCTGAGTAATTTTTACCACCTTTGAGAGGAATGAATTCTGCCGCTTCTTTGATGATTTCGATCATTCTTTTCTCACCATCCCATTCGTTGTTTTCTTGGCGATAATACCCTATTTTGACCGTGTCACCGACGATGACTTCGCCACGATCTGGCTTTTCGATTCCCATGATCATATTGAGAAATGTCGTTTTTCCGACACCATTTTTTCCGACAATACCTACTTTTTCAAAACGCTTAAACTTATAGTCAAAGTCTTTGATAATTTTGAGCTCACCAAATGATTTCGTCGCTTTATGAAATTCTAGAATTTTACTCCCAAGTCTGTTCTCAACTGTTTCCAATTTGAGCTTTTCGTCTTTATGCTTTAGGATGGTTTTGTCTTCTATTTCTCCAAAGTTTGATATTCTGGATTTCGCCTTGGTCGTTCTTGCTTTTGGCTGGCGACTCATCCATTCCTTTTCGCGACGAAAAATGTTTTTTAACTTCTCGTTTTGAGAATAAAGAATTTCGATCTGATTTTGCTTCTTCTCAAGATAGTAGGCATAATTGCCGTTATATTTCTGAATTTTCCCATTCTCTAATTCCACAATTTGATTGCAGACGGTATCTAGAAAGTAGCGATCGTGTGTGATAATCATCATTGTCATATCTCGACTTCGTAGATAGTTTTCAAGCCATTCGATCATCTCCGGGTCTAGGTGATTCGTAGGCTCATCCATTAGGATCAAATCTGGTTCTTCGATCAATATGGCGGATAAGGCAACTCGTTTTTTTTGACCGCCCGAAAGTGAACCTGCTTTTTGGTCTAAATTGTATATATTCAGTTTGCCAAGAATCTGACTCATTCGCGACTCCAAGTCCCAGATTTGCAATTTATCCATGTCTAGCATAGCTGCTTCTAGGGAATGATTTTCAGGATCTTCTGTGGCTTTCTGATATCGTTCTATTGCTTGAAACTTTTCTGATTGTTGAGCATAGAGCACTTCTTTGATCGTCTTGTCGCCATCTAAAATGGTGTCCTGAGGCAAGTACCCTACTTTGATGTCGGGATGAATATTGAATTTTGCAGCACTATTGGGTAATTCTTCTCCAAAAATCATTTTGAATAGTGTCGTTTTTCCTGTACCATTTTTGGCTACTAGGGCTATTTTATCTCCTTTGTTGATATAGAAATTGACATCATCAAAGATGATTTTATCACCATAATGAATAGTAAGGTTTTCGACTGCGAGGTAATTCATTTATTCGATTTGGGGGTTAAATTTTAATTTGTAATGCGAGGAAAGCTCCTAGATAGTTATACTGATCCTGAAGTAATAATTGGTCAGAACTATGAACGTATTTTA
>CANHJR010000104.1 GCA_947461165.1 Saprospirales bacterium
ATTTTGTTTTAAATTATATTTGTAGCATGTTCGGAATCTATAAGAAATCAAAGGAATCAAAAATGTCTGATTTTGACTTCGGGCAAGTTGCCGTTGATTTTCATTCGCACCTGATCCCAAGTGTTGATGACGGTGTGCAGAGTATTGAGGATACTGCGGCAATTCTGCAAGTTCTATACAATCATGGTTACAAGAAGATATTTACTTCTCCGCACATCATGGGTGAAAAGTATACCAATAGGAAGTCTGATTTGCTAGAACGACTAGAATTGATTCGTCAACATGATTTAGTCAAAGAAATACCAATTGATATAGATGTCATAGCAGAATATCTTTTGGATGAACAGTTTGAGGATTTATTAAAAGATAATGACTTCTTGACCATTCAGGATAAGTATATCCTGATTGAAACATCGATGAACTGTGATTTTCCTTTTGTACGCGATTACGTGTATGAGCTGCGCAAAAAAGGATATAAGCCCATTTTGGCTCATCCTGAGCGTTATCGATATATTCATTCGGAGAAAGATGCTCTAGAAGTGTATCAAAACATGTTAGACTGGGGAATAGAGTTTCAATTAAATTTATTTTCCTTAGTTGGTATATTTGGTGCAGAGGCTCGTAAAACGGCTGAGATGCTTATAGATAATGAGCTATATACATACGCTTGTTCTGATATACACCGACCCTCACAATTGGTTCATTTTGAGGAATTGAAACAAAATAAATACTTGCATTCGATGCTTGAAACGAACCAAATTAACAACAACAACTTCTTATAAAAATAATACCATGGATATTTTTCAAACAACCATTCCTGACGTGATTCACTTCAAGCCAAGAGTTTTTAGCGATAATCGCGGATCCTTTTTTGAATCGTACAATTTGAATGCGTTGACGAATATTGGAATATCCAATGTATTTGTTCAAGATAATCAATCACAGTCTTCCAAGGGCGTTCTTCGTGGGCTACATTTTCAGATGGGTGAATATGCCCAAGCAAAACTTGTTCGTGTTGTCAAAGGTTCGGTATATGATGTAGCTGTCGATATTCGAGAAGGATCACCGACATATGGAACATATTATGGGGCTATATTGTCAGAAGAAAATGGTCATCAAATGCTTGTTCCTCGAGGTTTTGCTCACGGCTTTGTTGTATTGGAAGACAATACTATATTCGCATACAAATGCGATAATTTTTATCATAAAGAAAGCGAAGGTGGAATTATGTGGAATGATCCATCGATCAATATTAGTTGGCCTGAAACGAATTTTGAGATTTTGCTATCTGATAAAGACGCGGTATTACCAGCATTGAGCAATTGCCAGCACGGATTTAAATATAAAGGGTAAATAGTATGAAAATTCTGGTAATTGGCAGTCAGGGACAACTTGCAAGCGAGCTTCGAGCGATATCATCGGATTATCCGAACCTTGAACTCACATTTCTACCTAAGGAGGAAATGGATATAACGCAGGCTCCGGATATTGAAAAAAAGGTGCGTGCCGTCAATCCTAAAGTTATAATCAATTGTTCGGCATATACTGCGGTCGACAAGGCAGAGTCAGAGGTTGATCAAGCTGAATTGATCAATGTTAGAGCTGTTGAGAATCTAGCCATGGTGTCGAAGAAATTTGATCTTCACCTGATTCATATTTCAACTGATTTCGTTTTTGACGGACTTAAAAAAAGATCTAGAGTCGAGTCGGATCCAGTCCATCCCTTGTCAGTCTATGGGCGAACGAAGCTTGAAGGAGAGAACAAAATAATAGCATCTGGAGTTTCCTTCAGTATTATTCGAACCTCCTGGTTATATAGCAGTTTTGGAAATAATTTCGTAAAAACGATGATACGATTAGGGCGTGAAAAGGATCAAATCTCGGTTGTGAATGACCAAATTGGTTCACCGACCTATGCTCGAGATCTTGCCCAGATGATTCTAGAAAGTATAAATGGTCTGATACAGCATAAAAATGAGATTTTTCATTATTCCAATGAAGGTGAAGCCAGCTGGTATGATTTCGCAGTAGAGACCATGAATCAAAAGAATCTGCGTTGTAAGGTCAATCCTATACCTACCGCGCAATATCCAACTCCTGCTAGGCGACCAGCTTATAGTTTATTGGATAAATCAAAAATTAAATCAACATTAGGAATTAGGATTGCACCTTGGAAAGATAGTCTAAAATCATGCTTGAGCTTATTAGACTAAAGGATATTGACCTTGATGCTCTTCTTGAGGTCGCAAGAGAAGCTGGACGGTCCATTATGAGTATATATAATCAGAACTATAGTATCCTGGAGAAGTCTGATGGCTCCCCATTGACGATGGCTGATCAATTATCGAATACCATTATCAATCAGTATTTAAGCGCCAATTTTTCGTTGCCAATTCTGAGTGAAGAAAATGACGATGTTTCTTTTAGTGTCCGCAGGAATTGGTCACAATACTGGCTTATTGACCCATTGGATGGCACCAAGGAATTTGTGAATAAGCGTCGGGAATTTACTGTTAATATCGCATTAATTCAAAACAATAAACCCGTTTTAGGCATTATATATGCTCCGATGTTTGAGGAAATGTTTTACGCAATGACAGGCTTTGGAAGTTTCTTTGAATACAAAAACACAAAGGAAAGATTAGAGCGTAAATCACAAATCACGTTTGAAAATGGAAAGATTATTCATAAGCCAGGCCAGCATATCAAGTTAATTCTCTCACGATCTCATAGCTCTGGGTTCAATATCTCCCATTTTTTGAACGATAATTCTGGATCTCTCCAAACAATATCAATGGGAAGTTCGCTAAAGTTCTGCAGAGTAGCCCAAGGCAAGGTAGATATCAATATTCGCATAAACCCAACGATGGAGTGGGATACCGCTGCTGGTCAAGTTATAGTAGAAGAATCTGGACATAATATGATCCAAATAGAGGGTTTGAAACCACTTTCGTATAATAAGGAACATCTCGTCAATCCAGGTTTTGTTGTGTTTTAACCTACTTGACTTCATCCTCTGTTTCCATTCGGTGGATTTGGATGACACCTTCAAGTTTCCTTATATTATTGATAAGAATGTGAAGTTGTTCGATATCATTGACATATAACTTTACAATTCCTTCAAATACGCCTTCTTCACTTTCAATCGATATACTGCGAATGTTCACATTGTAATCATCCGAAATGATTTTAGTCATTTTATTGATCAATCCCAATCCATCAATTCCATTGATTTTGAACCCTGTCAAAAATGAAAGCTCTTTCGACTGATTCCAACGAGTTTTTACGATCCTGTAGTTGTATTTGCTCATCAAGTGAACGGCATTCGGGCAGTTCGTCCTATGGATTTTTACGCCATCATTGATTGTGATAAATCCAAAGACATCGTCTCCAGGTATTGGATTGCAGCAGGTTGCATAGCTATATTCAATTTTTGAAGCATCCTCACCCATGATCAAAAGATCCGCGTTTCGCTTCAATTGATCCTTTACCTTCTCGATAAGTTCTTTATCTGATATTGTTTGATTTGAATCTTGAGGTTTGGGAGTTTTCTTTACTTTGATAATACCAGCAACGACTTCCATTTTTTTAAGTTCAGCTAGATTGATTTTGTCATATTTTATCTTGCTGAGAAAGGTCAAATGATTCGTTTCCTTAAAGTAAGAGACCAGCGTTTGAATATTCGATTCATTATATTGAGCATGGATCGCACTTAGTTTTCTGGTAAGAATAGCTTTGCCATCTTCTGCTTCTTTTCTTAGTTCTCCCTTCAGGGCATTTTTGATGGCTGCTCGAGTCTTGGCGGTCGATGCTATATTCAGCCAGTCTTCAGTGGGCTTTTGCTTTGCACTTGTGAGGATTTCGATTTGACTTCCGGTTTCAAGAACGTGCGAAAGAGGCACAAGTTTATGTTTGACTTTTGCTCCAATACACTTATTGCCTATTCCGGAGTGAATTTCGTATGCAAAATCCAAAACAGTACTTCCAAGTGGCATGGTTTTTAACTCGCCTTTTGGAGTGAATAAATAGATCTCTTCATTATATAAATCTAACTTGAAATCATCAACTAGATCTATTGCAGAATCAGCATTGTTTTTGAGTTTTTCTGAAATACGTTTTAGCCATTCATCAATCGGCGAAGTGTCAGAACTACCTTCTTCTTTACCTTCTTTGTAATTGATATGCGCGGCAACGCCTTTTTCTGCAATTTCATCCATTCGTTTAGATCGGATTTGGACTTCAATAAACTTTCCGTTTGGTCCCATCACTGTCGTGTGAAGTGCTTCATAACCATTTGGTTTGGGTTGCGAAATCCAATCTCGGAGTCTATCAGTAGAAGGGACATATTCATCTGTAATGATTGAATAAACATTCCAACATTCTTTTTTCTCCAGCTCGAGTGGAACGTCTAAAATGATTCGTATAGCAAGTAGGTCAAACACTTCTTCAAATGGAACACCTTTTTTGTGAATCTTATTCCAAATGGAGTAGATTGATTTTGGCCTTCCGTATATTTTGAATTCAAAATCAAGGCTCTTCAGCTTATCTTCAATTGGCTTAATAAAGTCATTGATATGTTTGCTCCGCTGTCGTTTTGTTTCCTTTAATTTTAGAGCTATTTCTCTGAATTCTTTTGGCTCAAGATACTTTAAAGATAGATCTTCTAACTCTGTTTTTATGGCGTGTAATCCAACTCTATTGGCTATAGGGGCATAAAGGAATAGGGTTTCTGAGGCTATTTTCTTTTGCTTCTCAGGAGACATCGAGTCCATCGTTCTCATATTGTGGAGACGATCAGCTATTTTGATCAGAATTACCCGCACATCATCCGCAAGCATGATGATGAGTTTTTTATAATTCTCAATTTGTACTGAAGATTGCGTATCTATAATTCCCGATATTTTTGTCAAACCATCTACGATTTTGGCAACTTCGTTGTCAAAGGAACGACGAATATCATCAGCTGTTATCTCAGTGTCTTCCACGGTATCATGAAGCAAGGCACAGATTGCAGAGGTCACTCCAAGCCCTATTTCTTCAGTGACTATCTGCGCAACCGCAATCGGATGAAAGATATAGAGTTCTCCAGACTTTCTTCGAGTTTTACTATGTGCTTCGACAGCCATGTCAAATGCATGGCGTAGATTTTTTTTTGATCCTTTATCTAGATTATCTTTGAAGGATCTTAGCAAACGACGATATTCTTTGGAGATTAGTTTTTTCTCATTCTCAATATCGTATAATTCAAAATTCTTTATTTCCATAATCAACTAATTACACCACTACCTAATAATTCGTCTCCAAGGTACCAGGCGGCAAATTGACCACTCGCGATACCCTTCATCGGTTGGTCGAATATGATATACAGACCATTTTTTTCCATAAATAGTTTCGCAGATGATAATTCTTGTCGGTACCTAATTCGGACCATTACTTCCATTTGTTCACCAATGTTTAATCTGATATCCTCC
>CANHJR010000105.1 GCA_947461165.1 Saprospirales bacterium
TCATTTTTGATATAAACAGTCGGGATTATCTGCAGATGTCTCCCGGGTTTCGTTTGGAATTGGATAATTTGATTGGGATAGATTTGCGCATCTTTGACAACAAGATCAAAGAGTCGCAAGTACATACCTCCCGCGTCCAATTCGTTCATTTTAGGATCATTGCGGAAAATTGTTTGCCAATAGTAAAAACTAATTTTTTTATTGGTCTTTGTGTTCTGACCGCACCCCAAAACAAAAAAAACTGCCCAAATTAGGACAGTTTTGTATAATCGAACCATAATGATATGGTAGAAATGAAAATGAATTAAGCTGTTGGCTCTTCTGGAGTTTCCTCTACTGCAATCTGCTCTACTGGCGTTTCTGCTACACCTTCCTCTGCTGGATTTTCTGCAACCTCTTCTGTAGACACCTCATTTGCCACCTCTTCTTGTATCGCATCGTGAGTTTCCTCTACAACTTCTTCAGCAGCTTCTACTGCTTCTGCATTAGCTGCATTGAGGTTATCTTCTAATTTAGCAGCATATGCTTCTTTTTTCTTTGTCTCTGCCTCCAGTTTTTCTGCTTTTTTAGATGCTTTCGCTTTATCTAGCTTCTCGACTTGAGTTTCGATTGATTTAGCCTTTATAGCTAACCATTCTTGCATTTTTGCCTCCATCTCTTCTGGAGTCATAGCGCCTTTTCGAACACCACGAGCTAAATGTTTTTTGTATAATACGCCTTTGTAAGAAAGGATCTTCTTAGCGGTATCTGTAGGCTCAGCACCTTTCATAACCCATTCAAATGCCTTGTCAAAATCAATATTGATTGTAGCTGGGACGGTCAATGGATTGTAATCACCAATTCTATCGATGAATTTTCCATCTCTACGTGCTCTGCTGTCTGCTACTACTACGTAATAATACGGTCTTTTGCTTCTACCGTGTCTCTGAAGTCTTATTTTAGTTGCCATTGTTGGTTAATTGTAAGTTAAAAATGAATTAAAACTTAGGTTAAAAATTTTGGACTGCAAAAGTAAGAAATTTATTTTTATTTATGTTTATAAATTTGACAACACATCTTGCAATTCTTCCAACACCTGATCAAAAGGCACAGATTTTTGTTTCCTTTCTTTTAAGTTCTTAATTTGAATCTGGTTCTTTGCGAACTCATCTTCACCGATCAGGACAGCATGTGTATAACCAGACTTATCAGCATAGACGAGCTGTTTATCCATTTTGACTATATTCGGATAAAGATCGACAACCATTCCTGAATGGCGAATTTCTGTCAGCAATGAAAAGTAGTTAGCAGTTGCATTTTCCGTCAGATTGAGAATGAGAATCTTCAACTTGTTTTCTTCCCCTTGAAATCGACCAAGTTCAGTCATGACGTCATAGACTCTATCAAGCCCAAAGGAAATTCCTATTCCTGACATATCTTTCAAGCCAAACAGTTCCGTCAACTCATCATATCTTCCTCCACCGCATATACTTCCAAATTCCATTTCAGTAGATACAACTTCCAACACCGTACCTGTATAATAATCTAGACCTCGCAAAAGTCGCAAGTCAAATTTTAAGTTTTTAGATTTCGAATATTTGAAGACAAACTCCAACTCTTCTATTCCTTGTTTCAACTCCTCATTGTCTATCGAAGTGAGTTCCGAATAATCTCGAACCTCAAGAACAGCAAGAAGCCTAGAAACGCTGTCCTCACTAATTATTTTTACTAATTCTTCACGAACCTTTTCCTCCCCGATTTTGTCCCATTTGTCCAAAATGGTTGAAACAGTTATGATTTGATCATTTTTGATGCCGATAGCGCTACATATACCATTATATATTTTTCGATTATTGATCTTAATTTGCACCTTCAAGCTGAGTTCTGCGAAAACAGTTTCAATCAGCGTAACCATTTCGACATCACCGATCAGCCCTTTGGAGCCCACAATGTCTGCATCACATTGGAAAAATTCTTGGTACCGACCTTTCTGCGGACGGTCTGCTCGCCAAACTGGACCTATAACAAATCGTTTGAATGGAAACGTCAAATCGTTTTGGTGCTGAGATACAAATCTAGCCAGCGGAACAGTGTGATCATAGCGAAGGCCTTTTGAAGATATTTCTTGCGTTAATTTTCCAAACTGAATTGGTTTGCTTTCAATAATTGTCAGTCCTTTTTCATCGAGATAATCTCCAGAATTCAAAATCTTAAATAAGAGCTTATCTCCTTCGTCACCATACTTACCTTGCAACGTTTCCAATCGTTCAAAAACGGGATTGTATATCGACTGAAAACCATACAACTCAAACTGCTTTCGGATTGCACCAATAATGTATTCTCGTCTTGCATTCTCTTGTGGCAGATAGTCTCTGACACCTTTTGGATTTTGTGGTTTGATTTTGATCATAGGGCAAAGATAAGGATTGGAACTCTGGTGATCGCGAACAAATAGCTTGGTGTCTACAAAATATATAGAAATCTCATCCCTTATAAACTATATCTAACTTCAAAATTAGTATTTGAGACCTTGCCCTCGAGCGGCGGTTCACACTTCGTGATTTGTAGATAAATCTCTTCCATAGGAAATTCGATTCGAGCGATTCGATCTCCAATTCTTTTGGCAAGATGCTCTATGAGATCCGCCGACACAGCCATTTCTTCTTTGGCAATATTGTAAACAAGCGAATAATCCAATGTATCTTCAAGATTGTCTGAAGTCATCGCCATACCGAATTCACCCCAAATCGTCACCGTTACCAAAAACTTATTGAGCGATTGTTTTTCAAACTCATAAACGCCGTGGGACCCCATAAATTCCATGTCTCGTATTTCAAGCTTTTGTTTTCTTTGTTTCAACATATTATTTTGATTTTCTTTCAAGGGCAATTAGCTATCTTTCAGGTTAAAAAAAAAGCGCTAAACAACTTGGAGATTTGTTTTCAACATAGTTTTCCACCACAAAAGTATTAAAAAAAACCAATTTCAACATTTTTAGAGGATAAATCGTTTTCAATTATAGGAGGATAAATTTACATTTGCAGTTCTCGACGAACACACAATTAGATAACAAATTTAAATGATAGATAAACCAGAACTTATCAAAAAAGCACCTCTGAATCTTCTCGCAAACAAGCGAATGGATGAAACAGAACTTGGACGAAAGGCTCCTCAAAGCATAGAACTAGAAAAAGCGATTTTATCTGCCATAATGCTAGATCAAGATGCGATTGACAGCGTTCGTGACATTCTCACGGAAAACTCTTTTTATCTTCCTGCTCATCAGCGAATATATGCTGCAGCCTTACGCCTAGCCATTGACAATCAAGCTATTGACATCTCTCTTTTGGCATCACAGCTATCCAAAGACGGTACATTGGAAATGTCTGGAGGCCCTGGATATCTTATCGAGTTATCTAATACAGTTGCTAGTAGCGCCAATGTCGAGTTTCACGCACGAATTGTAGCTCAAAAATATATTGCTCGCGAAATGATTAGCCTTGGAAACAAAGCGATCAAAGCGGCCTATGATCCAACGAAAGACGTTTTTGACTCCTTGGACGATGCGCAATCTGAACTTTTCAGATTGACAGATAATTACACCACAAAGGATCCAATCAATACATCTTTTGTCCTTCACGATGCGATCAAGGAGCTAGAAGAACGGATGCAAAAAAGTGCTAACAATGAGCTTCAAGGAGTAGAAACTGGTTTCAAAAAACTAAATGAACTCTCTGGAGGTTGGCAAAAAGGTGATCTCATCATTGTCGCAGGTCGACCTGGTATGGGCAAGACAGCATTTACACTCACACTGGCGCGCAATGCTGCAGTCATGGCCAATAAGTCTGTCGCCTTCTTCTCTCTAGAAATGCCTACCAACCAACTCATGATGCGTTTGATATCTTCGGAAGCGAGTATTGAACAAGAAAAAATCAGAAAAGGGACCATCAACAATGCCGAGCTCATGCAGATCAGCAGCAGTATGGATAAACTAAACAAAGTGAACCTATTTTTTGATGATACCCCAAGTCTCAACATTATGGACTTTCGGAAAAAGGTCAGAAAATTAAAACGCGAACAAGGATTAGACCTCATATTAATTGATTACCTTCAGTTGATGACATCTCCAATCGGAGAAGCAAGCGGTAAAACCTCGGCCAATAGAGAGCAACAAATCGCCCATATTTCAAGGTCATTGAAATCCATAGCCAAAGAGCTCGAAGTGCCGATTATAGCACTAGCACAGATAAGTCGTCAAGCTGAGAATCGAGGAAGTAGCACAAAGCCTTCACTTCCTATGCTCTCAGATCTAAGAGAATCTGGATCAATAGAACAAGATGCAGACATGGTAATTTTTCTATTCAGGGAGTATTACTATGCAGACAAGGCAAATATGACACCAGAGGAATATGAAAAGAAAGATGATGCTATCATTAGTGTTAAAAAGAATAGAAACGGTCAAACCGATGACATCAAGGCAAAATTCATTGGTCAATATGTTCGCTATGAGGAAGCTGATGAAACGAGTGGATTTCGATCATTTACCAATTTCGCCACCTTAGATAAAAATCAAAAACAGGTGGATGATTTTCAACCTTCAGTCATCAAACCATCAAAAATGAATGACATCAATAGAGATGAGTTTTTTATTGAGGACAATCCAATTCGAGAATCGAACAATGCACCATTAGATTCTTCACCCGATATGGGATTCATGTCACCAGAGAGCGACATTGATGATTTAGATTAAACGTATTGATTATCAATTCATACCCAACTAAAAATTTTCCTTCTAATTTTGCAACTATAATTATATAAATGATGCTGGTATGATTCGAGTTTTGCTCTACGGATGTTTGATTCTTTTTTGTATATCAAGTTGTCATTTTTTTGATTCCCCTTCATCTGATGTCAAGCCTATCAGGTTTGAACGCTTTGATCTGGATATGGAAGCATTTGATTTGAAGAATTTTGAATCTTCTGATCAAAAAATGCAAGAAAAATACGGCGATCTTTACACCTTTTATATCGAAAACATCATGGGTCTGGGCGCCCAAAAAGACAAAAAAAATCCTCAATATTATGACAAGGTTCTTCCAGAATTCTTAAACGGTGAGAACAAAGCCTTGATGGATAGTTTTCGAAAAAGAATTTTTGATAGAATCCCACAATTTGAGCAAGAACTTGGGAATTCCTATGCGGCGCTCCAAAAGGAATTTCCAGAAAAAAAACCAAGTATCATTTATTCCTTTTTTATCTCCCCAATGGCTCACAATTCAAGTGCTGCCTTTAGTTTTGGATTAGATACTATTGGGATCAATTGGTTCAACTATATGGGAGAAAACTTCAGCTTGTACCAAGGAGTATATGAAGGATATACCTATATGGTCAAGTGGAATAATCCCGAATATCTGGTTCGAAACGTTATGCTTGTAGAATACAATCTAATCCGAGAAAAATACAGTCCAAAGGAGAAATCAGA
>CANHJR010000106.1 GCA_947461165.1 Saprospirales bacterium
CAAATATAAGAGGATAATTTTTCTTAGAAGAAGAAATCTATTTATCAAAATCCTTCGTGAATCTTAGGAATCAAAATTCCCAAACCTGCTCCAACAATATATCCTACCGCAATGTCAGTGGGAAAATGTTTTCCAGCTTTCCATCTGAGATAGCCTTGGAGAACCGGGATGGCGGCAGCCGACGACAAAATAATGGGGGCCTGATCTTGGTTGTTACCATTAGAGGTCAAGAGGCTTGCCGTTAAAAAACTCGATGCAGCGGTAAGGCTGGTTTGGCCAGAAAAAAAAGAATAACGATTGTCTACCTTCTGTTTTTCGCTCATTGGTACATTTGGATTGTATAAAAGCGGCCGAGGTCTTTTTATAAGTGTTTTGGTAAGATAAGTTGTGCCAAAGGCAAGTAGATACGTTTCCAACGCTATTATCGATTTTTCTCCAATTTGATTTCTATTGTTCGGATCTAGAAAACTGATACAAGGAAAAAAACCGCTTTCACTTGCCAAAAATAGAAATTATACAAGCCCTTTTTCAACTATTTCGAAGCACTTAGATTCCAAAATGTAAATTTGTAACATCACCAACGACGCCATGACATATCAACCAAATCAAATCGATGAAATTGCCAAGAAAATCTGGAAAGAACAAGACGTCTATCGCGTAGAAAACGATTTTTCGAAACCTAAGAAATATATTTTGGACATGTTTCCATATCCAAGTGGTGCTGGATTGCATGTTGGGCATCCGCTGGGTTACGTGGCTAGTGATATTTATTCCCGATTTCTGAGGATGCAAGGATATAATGTTTTACATCCGATGGGATTTGATAGTTTTGGTTTGCCGGCAGAGCAATATGCCATAGAGACAGGACAACATCCACGAGATACCACCGCAGAAAACATAAAAACATATCGACGGCAATTTGACAAAATAGGACTGAGTTACGACTGGTCTCGTCAAGTGGTGACAAGCGATCCTAGCTATTATAAGTGGACCCAATGGATTTTCTCTGAATTATTCAACAGCATTTATTGTAACGAAAATCAGAGAGCATATAAGATCGATGTTTTGATAAAGCATTTTGAAGATCACGGAAGTAATGGAAATACGGCGTTTACAAACCAAAACGTCGATGAGTTTACCGCCGCAGAATGGAAATTAAAATCTGAAAAAGAAAAGTCAGATGTTTTGATGAGTTATCGACTAGCTTATGTGAGCTATGGCGAGGTGAATTGGTGTGAAGCACTCGGAACGGTTCTGGCAAATGATGAGGTTATCAATGGTCGAAGTGAACGAGGCAATCATCCTGTCATGAAGAAAAAAATGCGTCAGTGGTCACTTCGAATTACAGCTTATGCCGAGCGACTTCTGAGAAATTTGGATGAATTGCAGTTTGCTGACTCTCTAAAGGATCAGCAAAGAAATTGGATAGGTAAAAGTGTCGGTGCCACAGTTGAATTTAAAGTAGAGAATCATAAAGCGGAGTCAGGTATAGCGGTTTATACCACTCGACCTGATACCATATTTGGCGCAACATTTATTGTATTAGCTCCTGAGCACCCTATGGTGTCAGAATTGACTAGTTCTGAAAATCATGAACAGATAGAAGCATACATTTTGGCGTGTAAATCTAAATCAGAGATTGATCGCCAAGCCGAGAAAACGGTAAGCGGACAATTTATAGGATCTTATGCGGTACACCCATTTACCAAGAAAAGAATTCCAATCTACGTTGCTGAGTATGTATTGATGGGATATGGCTCTGGAGCAATCATGGCGGTGCCTTCTGAGGACGAAAGAGATCGAAAATTTGCTGAGAAGTTCGGTATTGAGATCGTCGAAATTTTTGACAAATCAGGCATTCTGAAAGCAGAAATTGGAGACAAACAAGGAAAATTGATAAACTCTGATTTTATCAATGGTATGTCTTGGGACAGTGGGTTTGAAGCCGTTGTTTTAGCTCTTGAGAAAGAGGGACAAGCAAGCTTTAAAACACAGTATCGACTGCGAGATGCTAATTTTAGTCGACAGAGATATTGGGGAGAACCATTTCCTATTTTGTGGAAAGATGATATACCAGAACTTGTGCCAATAACGGATCTCCCTGTTGAAAATGCAGACGTCAGCGAAATCACTCCAACGGCCGATGGACGCGCGCCGCAGGCGCGCAATGAAGCATGGGTTCATGCCGTTCCAGGATTTCAGAGAGAGGTAGATACCATGCCTGCTTTTGCTGGAAGTTCGTGGTATTTTCTTCGGTATATGGATCCAAATAATACTGAAAATTTTGTCGATAAGAAGGTAGCGACATACTGGAACCAAGTAGATGTCTATGTCGGTGGAACGGAGCACGCTGTGGGCCATCTGTTGTATTCTCGATTTTTTAATATGGTACTGTTTGATCTCGGTTATATTTCTTTTGAGGAGCCATACAAGAGACTGATCAATCAAGGAATGATTCAGGGAAGAACACAATTCGTCTACAGAAGAAATTCAAATCCGAATTTATTTGTATCAAAAAATTTAATTCCGAAGGAGCAAATGACGGAATATTCACCTATTCGAGTAGATGTTTCGTTTGTGGAATCAGACATTCTGGATCTCAAAAAATTCAAAGCATGGCGCAAAGAGTATGCCTTGGCTGAGTTTGAACTTGAAGATGGAAAATATGTATGTGGATCCGAAATAGAGAAAATGTCAAAATCCAAATACAATGTGGTCAACCCAGATACGATCATCGATAAGTATGGAGCAGACACCTTTCGAATGTATGAGATGTTTCTAGGTCCAATAGAACAAGGAAAGCCTTGGAATCCACTTGGGATCGAAGGCGTTTCGAAGTTTTTAAAGCGTTTTTATTCGCTGTATTTTGATGAGGCGGGCCATTCTCGATTATCGGATTTGACTCCAACAAGTGATGAATTGAAATCATTGCACAAGGTTATTGACAAAGTTACAAGAGATATGGAGAACTTCTCGTTCAATACTTCAGTAAGTAGTCTCATGATCGCATTGAATGAGTTGACCTCGTTCAAAACAACAAGTAGCGAAATTTTAATTCCTTTGTTGAGAGTGATCTGTCCACTTGCACCGCATACAGCTGAAGCCATCTGGGTTCAACTTGGCAATAAGGAGTCTATCGTAAAAGTGAAATATCCTGAGGCAAACCTTGAATATCTTAGAGAAGATGCTATAGAATATCCAGTTTCCATTAATGGAAAAACAAGAACAAAGATTCGTATTTCGGCAGACGCAGATGAAAACTCAGCGAAAGAAATCGTTTTGGCGGATGAGGTCGTCTTGAAATGGATCGGTGTTCAGGAAGTGCGCAAATTTATATTTGTCAAAAATAGAATGATTAATATTGTAGTCTCATAATTTAAAATATCAATTACAAACGAATAAATGAAACGATTCAATTTCAATCTTATTGGTGCTTATTTGCTAAGAGGAACATTTATAGCCGCACCTATCTTCTTTACAGTTTATTCGATTGTAAAAATCCTTGGCATAATCGATTCACCAGTACAGGATATTTTTTACGCCATTTTTGGATTCAAAATTTATGGAATTGGGCTAATGACCGTACTAGTTTTATTGGTCATGGTGGGATATTTAGGATCGACTATCCTCATCAATAGAATGCTCAAAGGATTGGAAAATTTAATTTTAAGAATACCATTGGTAAAAGATATTTACAAGACTATCAAAGACGTTGTCGGTGCTTTTGCCTCTGATAAGAAAAAATTTGAGAAGCCCGTTTTGGTCAAAATGGCTGCTGGAGTCAATCGAATCGGGTTTGTAACGAATGAAGATTTGACAGAATATGATATTCAAGAAGGTCTCGTTTCCGTATATTTTCCATTATCATATGCATTCACTGGCGAATTGCTTGTGATTGATAAATCATTGCTCACTCCGCTGGACGCCAAGGATGTCAAAGACCTTATGAAATTTGTGATATCTGGGGGAATCGTTCACGAACAATCCAAAAAATAAATTCATCGAAATCATACTTTTATGAAGCGTTTCATTTTATTCATTTTCATTTTTGCAATTCAAAGCCATTCTTTCGCTGCCAATGGCGATACAACAAAGATAAAACTTTGGAATAAGTATGATCTTCAACAATGGAAAGGAAGCCAGTATCACAAGCTTTTCGCTTATCGCGATCCTAGTATTTCCTATAAAAAAGCCTATCTAACCATTAATCTTGGTTGTGCGAGCTATGGATGTTGTGTTTGGGATTATACATTTCAAGCATATATAACGAAGCCTCTGCCTGGATATGACACGACCAATTATCGAAGACTGGATACGGTTACTGGCAATTCGGTCACGGTTGTATTGGATTCACTTTGGATCAATCGCAAGACAGACAATTACGAAGTAGGACGACTTATAACTCCTTATGGTACCTATATGCGCGCAAATTCAAATGGATTTTCAAACAATACGTGGACACATCCCTATATTTATGATGTGACCGATTATCTTCCATTGATGATGGATAGTTTTGGTGTAGCTGTGCTGACAGGTGGATATGATGGAAAGAAAGGGTTTAATATCACTGCTGACTTGGTTTTGATCGAAGGAGTTTCCACCTATCAACCAAAAAATGTGATCAAAGTTTATCAGAAAACGTACGCCTACAAAGATGAAACGCATATTGATACGACAACTCCTGCTTTTTCTTACTCGCTCGGATCTACCGAAAAGTTTGCTAAGTTTCGAAGTATAGTGACGGGTCATGGTCAGCAGGGAGAGTTTAGTCCGATTGACTACAAAGTAAAATCAAACTCGAGTGAAATTTTCTCAAAACGACTATGGAGAGAGGATTGTGACGAGACGCCTGTTCAGCCACAAGGAGGCACTTGGATTTTTAGCCGGTGCAATTGGTGTCCTGGCGAGCGAGTTGAAACCTTTGAGATAGATCTGTCATCGTCGCTTAGAAAGACGGGACCTAATGAAGTTGATATATCGTTTGGTCCGATTGAGAATACATCTGCTACCCAAGCGGCCGATTATACCATTACAGGGCATATCATCACTTATGAAAAGCGAGATAGCGCGGATATTTCTATAGAAGAGATAATTGCTCCTTCAAAAGATCCAAACTATATTCTTCAAAATCCAATGTGTCAAGGGCCAATGGTTCGAATCGTCAATCGGGGTATCAAAACTGCAAAAGAAGCCTATATCGATTACTGGGTGGACAAAGATCAAAAGACAACCTTTATTTGGAAAGGTAGCCTAAAAACAGAGGAATCTACAATCGTCAATCTGCCTTCCTTTCCATGGAATGGGGTCGATCTTGCTAACCCAAAGTTCTATGCATCCCTCCAAAAAACACTTCAAAATATGGTTGTATGGAATGATACGATTGTCAGTTCTTTCAATCTCCCTGCCGTTTTCAATACTAATTTCTTGAAGTTTGA
>CANHJR010000107.1 GCA_947461165.1 Saprospirales bacterium
GCAAGTTCAGCCGAGTTATGCGTCGTGTAGCACATATTATGGTAACGAGTTTCAGAATATAGAATATGTTGTAAATATAGTTCAATCCAAACGATGAAAACAATTTTCATTTTCTATGGAATTTATATGATTTTTGTCATCTCGATGAAAACAACACCATTTCAACCCTTGCGATTTGTAGATCAAAAAGCGACAGATGCTCCGTTTTTGTCAACAGTACGCGAGCGAGTGAACAACTATTTCGTGCAGAATAATCTTTCAAAAAAGGCAAATGCCGCCATGAAATGGAAAACAGTTATCCTTCTGGCAGGTTACATCTTCCCTTTTCTCTATTTTTGCTTTAACGATCCTAGTCTAAACCTATCCGTCCTAATATGGATTATTATGGCTTTGGCTGTATCTGGAATTGGAATGTCTATTATGCATGATGCCAATCATGGTGCCTATTCATCAAGCCATAAGGTCAATGATTGGCTCGGACTTACGATCAACCTAGCAGGTGCTTTTCGATATAATTGGAAGATTCAGCACAATATTTTGCATCATACTTACACCAATATAACACACTACGACGATGATATCGATGACAAGGCAATGCTCAAATTATCGCCTCATACCGAAGCGAAGTGGTATCATCAATTTCAATGGATCTATGCATTTTTATTTTATGCTATTATGACGATCTATTGGTCTGTCGCCAAGGATTTTCTCCAATTGACTAGATACACGAAGGAAGGTCATAATCGGCTTCAAGGAGCTGAAAACACATTCCTTTGGGTCAGATTGGTTGGGTTGAAGTTTGCTTATTTCGTTGTTTTGATTGGTGTGCCGACGTTTATTTTTCATATTCCTATATCTAAAACCATTACTGGTTTTCTTGCAATGCATATCGTCATGGGATTGGTACTCACCATCGTATTCCAGCTAGCGCATACGATCGCAGGAACGGAGCATCCACTTCCTACCGACGACCTCAAGATAGAAAACAATTGGGCTATTCATCAGATGCAGACCACAGCCAACTTTGCTACAAAAAACAACTGGTTGTCCTGGTATGTCGGTGGGCTCAATTATCAAATAGAACATCACCTCTTCCCCAATATCTGCCATGTGCACTATCCCGCTATTTCGAAAATCGTGCGTGAATCAGCCAAAGAATTTCAGGTACCATATCTCGAATTTGCAACGGTTGGGTCTGCATTGCGAGCGCATATTGAAGTATTGAAGCGTTTTGCGAATAAAAAATAGGAGTCGCGCTATCGTTCGATTGCAATGTTTTTCTTCTCTATCATTCCACTGGCTCTTAGTACGGCATCCTCTCCAAATCGTTTTCGAAGACGGTCCATAGCACTATATAACTCTACCTTCTCCGTCATATCATCAAAGAGATCGTATTGATAGGTACCCGTGACGAGATGGCTCATTCGCAAACCGACAAGCCTGATCAACAGCCTTTTTTGAAATAATTTGTCAAATAATATCATCACGCGCTCAATCAGCAAATGATCAAATGCTGTATGGGGTAGCCGACACTGCATAGTATACGTATTGAAATCAGAGTAGCGAATCTTGAGCGTGATGCAAGCCGTCAATTTCTGTTTGGTTCGAAGCTGATACGCTAGCTTCTCCGTCATCTGCACCAAGATTTTTTTCACAAAGCTGACATCGATCGTATCGCGCTCAAACGTGGTCTCCGAGGATATTGATTTCTGTTCATTGTAGGGTATGACTGGTGTCAAGTCGATACCATTGGCCTTGCGCCAAATCGTAGCACCATTCTCTCCCAGTACCCGCTGCATGAGTTCTATGGGCATTTGCTGAATAGTCTCTATGCGTTCGACTCCCATATTGCGCAGGAGCAGATATGTCTTCTCCCCTACCATCGGTATTTTGCGGACCGAAAGTGGTGCCAGAAAATTTCGCTCTGTACCCTCCATGATATGTATCTGACCATTGGGTTTGGCCTGACCAGTACCTATTTTTGATACTGTCTTATTGGCTGATAAGGCGAGGGAAATGGGTAGTGCAGTCTCTTTCATAATTTTGGTACGAAGCTCTGTAGCGAATTGAAAACAGCCATAAAACCGATCCATTCCTGTGAGATCTACATAGAATTCATCGATAGAGGTTTTCTCGTAGGCGGGCACAGAATCCTTGAGAATATCTGTGATGACGCCCGAATAGTAACTGTATCGATCGTGATCTCCGCGAACAACAATACCTTCGGGACACATTTGACGAGCGAGCTTCATACTCATACCGGAGTGAATACCATAACCTCTCGCTTCATAGCTGCAAGAAGCTACCACGCCCCGATCGCTACTGCCACCTACCATCACTGGTTGACCAATAAGTTTGGGATTGAGGAGGCGCTCCACGGATACGAAGTAGGTGTCGAGATCCATATGGACGATCGTATTCTGTTTTGTCATTTATTCTCCAAATTTAGCTCAATCTTTTGTCAGTAGTTACTGAAAATTTGTCAAACTGAGTGGTCATGCGAAGCTAGAGTTTCCACATGACAAGATCTGTCGTTGGAGGGAATTTGAATTTGAATAACGAGAGAACCTCTTTCACTTCCGTCGAGAAAGATAACAAGGGAGACCACCATAATTTCGTTATATTTGAGTTTTAATTCAGACATAGCAATATATGAAACGCATTCTTTTTAGCATTCTCGGAGTCCTATTTATCCTCCATTTTCAAGCACAAAACATGGATCCAATAACGATTCAAGGGAAAACAAAAAAATGCAAAACAGAATTGATCAAAATCTCTAACAAGACGGGAGAATTTACGTTTGGGATCAACAAGGATGGATCTGTCATAGGCAATATGTCTGCTCTCGAAGGGTCATACAAGATGTATATTGGGGAGGAATTCGCACCGTTATACCTTCGTCCAGGATCACATGTGAAGTTTTCGATCAATTGCGATTCTTTCGATGAAACCATAAGATACACCGGTGATTTATCAGCAGAAAACAATGCATTGGCCAAGGCAATTCTGATCAGCGAAAAAATGAGTCCTACGCAGGCCTTGTTTAAAAAACCAGAAGCCGAATTTCTCAAAATGATCAGCCGATATGAAAAACAACACCATGACTTGTTTTCAAATCCAAAATTTTCTAAGGAATTTGCTGATCCAGCCAAGAAGGAATTTCAGATGAGTAGAATCAATCTGCTCTCAACCTACCCATCCTATCACGCCCAGATCACAAAGAAATCAGACTTCAAACCATCAGCAAGCTTCTATAACTTTTACAATGAATTTGACTTCAACAATGCTGATAAAATGGACGAATCGATGGTAAATATTCTCGATAGATATTTGACTTACCAACTGGGATACAATGGAGACGACTACGACAGTTTGACAACATTGAAACTTCAATTATTGAATCGAGAAATCACTAGCAACAAGGTTAAAGACCTCTATGTGATAGCGGAGCACCAAAATGCGATCGCATTCGCCAAAAACGTGACAGAGATAGGCAATGCATTTCTTTCAGCAACCAATACCGATAGTGTAAAAACACGAGTTCAGAACTATATCACTAAATCGAACAAATTGAGCCCTGGCAACCCTGCTCCAGAATTTAGCTTAGAATCAGCTGATGGAAGCATAAAATCCTTGAAAGACTATCTAGGTCAGTATGTTTATATCGATATATGGGCAACATGGTGCGGTCCTTGTAAAAAAGAGCTTCCTTTTTTTGAAACATTGAAAAAAGACTACGCCAATAAAAATATAAAATTTGTTAGTGTCTGCGTTTGGGATCAAAAAACTTCTTGGAAGAAGTTTTTGGAAGAGAAAAAAATCGCTGGCGAACAGTTGTTTATTGAAGGACAAGAGAACTCTTTTGTAGAAAATTATATGGTGAGAGGCGTACCTACGTTTATTCTAATCGACAAGGAAGGAAACATTATCACCAACAAGGTAGAACGTCCTTCCGAGAAAGAATTGCGAACGCGATTTGATCAATTGATTCATTAGATTTTCAATCGCAATTCTTCTTTATTCAAGGAAATAATTATAAAATTGAGGATTAAAGGTTAATTTTGTACCTCATGTTTCCTGATATCAAATCCATTTTAACAGCGGTTCGAGAATCTATTCTTGACCCAAAAACGTATAAACCGTTATTGCTTGGGATATGTATTATTTTAATACACATCCTTGTTCCATTTGATACCTTTTTTGATCGAATGGAAAATGCTAAGCATCAGAATTTTGACTTAATAATCAAGAACATGGAGCAAAGGGTTCAGAACAATGAATTCAATCTATATCTCTCTTCTAGTAGTTTTGAGTTAACATCTACAGATAGTTTCGAAAAATGGTCAAATTCTCCTATTTGCTATCAGGTTTATGGAGATAATATTGAATTTTGGACAAAGAAATCAATTATATTGCCTCTAACATTTCTGAACAATAAGAAATCCCAAACCTGTTTGTTCTCAAAAGACAATAAACAATATCTAGTCACAAGCAGAAGACACAATGGCAAGTATTATGTCGGTATCATAGACATAGGAAATTACATTAAAGATCATTTTAAAGAGCCATATTTTTTTAAATCTTTTGATTCTGAAAAATTAGGATTTCAGATTTTGAGCTTTCCGTCTGTAAATTCCAGATCTTATATATCAAGATCTGGTGAATTGATTTTTGCAATCAAAAAAATAGATACCCACAATCCTTGTCGAATACTTTGGAATCTAATTTTAATACTTATAGAATTTTTTCTAATTTTCAAGTCGATCGTTTCTTTCTCTCAAAATATCTGCTCGACTTCCTCTTTACTAGGAGTCTTAGTGTTTTTTGGATTAATCAATTCCATACGAGTACTTATGCTCAAAGCGCATCTACCTGCGCAGCTGTACTCTTTAAAGCTATTCAACCCAAGCTTGTATTCTGGTTCAAATCCAAGTCTTGGTGATCTTTTCTTGTTTATTTTATGCACACAGTTTATCATCGTTTTTATGCGTAAAAACTTGGTGATTGATTACGTAAATATAAGAAGATATAGACTTCAATTCATAATTTATACATTGACAATAACACTACTTTTAGGTGAAGCATTTTCGATGTCCAAGATTTTTATTGGTTTGGTTGTTGAGAGCTCTATTTGGTTCAATTTCAATTATTTTCCTCGAATCAATATCTACAGTTTTGTTGGATTAAGTATAATGTTGTTGGCATTTCGTAACTATTTTACATTATCGACATTTTTGATAAAAATGATTGCACGCTTTCAAATGAAAGCAACGAATGTGATCATTTCTTTGGCTATCAATATTCTATTGATTTTGTTAGCTCATGCATTTCTCAATATTTTTAGAACTGAGACCTATGTTCTTTTGGGGATACTTCTTCTCTTTTCATGGATATCATATATCCGCTATTTCAAAGGTATTATAAGTAATA
>CANHJR010000108.1 GCA_947461165.1 Saprospirales bacterium
ACAATAGCAGTCAATGAGTTCATTTTTTGGACTTCGGGAATGTCAGAATGTATCCAAAACTGTGGAGTCCAAAACGAAAAATCAAGATCAGTTAAAGCACCATTGTAGATTACAATCGGTGTGAAAATCAACGCGATAAAGCCAAAGACTCCTTTGAGAATGTCTATAGACGGCAAATGTCCAAGCTTCACCTTGACGACATTCATATTGATACCATATAGGATGGTGGCGGCAAGTGGAAATAAGGCAAATTTGTTTTGCTCCGTGGACACTTGTCGTTGTGTTATCAAAATGATCACACCGATAAAACCAATAACAACGCCAAGAATGGAAAGTTTACTTGTTGGATTTCTCAACCAAATCATCCCTACCACTAAGGTAAAAATTGGTGTCAAGGAATTGATAACACCATTTATATTGCTATCCATTCGGCTTGCCGAGAAAGAATATAGGAAAGCTGGAATTGTGGATCCAACAAGGGCACTAAAGAACATCCAACCAACTGTTTTTCGATCATATTTGCGTACAATCGACAATAAAAATGGCAAAAGAATGACGCTAGCAAAAAACATTCGCCCAGCGGCAAGATCTACCGTGTCAAATGATCTCGAACCAATCTTAAGTAGGATAAATGAGCTCCCCCATATCGACCCTAAAAAGAAAAGTATAAACCAATTGCGGAAGCTAACTTTTTCACTCTTCACGTTAGGATGACATTTGTTTTTTCTGAATAAAAATGGACCAATACAACAATCCCAGACCAAGAATAATCATGGCAAGAGACATATATTGAGCCTGAGAAAAATGCAGTCCAAACAATGGATACTTTGTATTGATTCGCACGAACTCAATACAAAATCGTTCAATCCCATTGAACGCAAAAAATAATCCTGTGATGGCTCCAAAATGCATAGTCAATCGCTTTCGCAATGACCATAAGATTAAAAAGAGAATAGTGACAAATATGGTTTCGTACAACGGTGTTGGAAGATGGGCAAATTCTAGCTCCATACAGTATGGTTCAGTGCATCCCGATATAGGCAAACCATCGTTGTTTACATTGTGCGGATAGGTTTGTCCCCAAAGAAAATTGGGAAGCCAGCTCGGCTGCGTTAAGTTCGTGGATTCAATCCCCCAACACCCATCTCCTGAGAATTGACAACCTAGTCTACCAATAGCATATGACATAAAAAATGGAGGAGCAAGACTATCGGCAAATGCGAGAATTTTAATTTTGAAATGCCGCGCATATAGGACCAAAAGAAGAGAAACTAGCCATAATCCACCAAGAACGCTCAACCCAGAAGTCAAAGAAACAATTGGGTTATTTATAAAATCAGCCATCGAAGCATGATTATCTACCGCATCTAGAATTTTGGAGCCAAGGATTCCACCGATCATAGATATCACAAGCACATCTCCAATTCTATCTTCAACATTGTAAGACACTAATTTCTTAATGGGTGATTCGAGTTTTCCTTTGTTTTGTTGAAAGGCGACATAGGCAGTCACGAGAGTACCAACCAAAATTCCACCAATAATGGATCCATCCATCGAAAGAAAATAGGATTGTGGGTTCGAGGTAAAAGCCGACTTGTCGAGATATATTCCTATAGCTTTGAGTCCAATGAAAAATCCAAAAAAAGAGTATGACAAAACATCTATCCAGTTTATTCCTATCCCTTCAGTATATTCTTTTGTTCCTTTTTCAAAAATACCAAGAACGGTCTTACGAGCCAATTCTTGCTTCGCAAGAAGGATTCCAGCCAAAAATGCAATAGCCATAAAAAACCCATAGGTCTGTGGTGGCAATGACATAAAATTTGTACCAAATATGTCGTTGACATAGTCCCAAATGGATGCGTATGCGCGTAATAATATCATATCAATAAAAAATTAGGGTAAAGATAGTATGAAGGAACAATAAGGTCTCATTGATATATCATCATATTGTCCTGAATATCCATCAATAATTGTAAATTTATTTCGCTTGAAGGTGATTTTCAATCAATCGAAGGGTATGTGTAAGTGAGGACTGATCTTTCCAATGATGTTGACCTGGTATGACATATTTACAATTGTTATATTTGGCAATGAGGTTCATCATAGAACGCTTCCATGCAGCAGGATTGGCATCTGAAAGATTTCCAAGATCGCTTGCTTCAGAGCCTTTGACAAAACAACCACCATACAAAACCTTGTCTTTTGGAAACCACACCACAATATTGTCTTGGGAGTGACCAGGCCCTGGATAAAATATTTCAAAAGAATACTGCCCGACAGAAAACGTATTGTCCAATGGCATAATATACTCAGATCGTTTCATCTTATGCGCCTTGGACAAATCATCTGTCATTTTGGTAGAATAGGTGAGGATGTGACGGTTTTTATAATATTCTAGACCAGCAGTTCGATCCTCATGAAAATGCGTAGCAAGACACATTGTTGCCAGTGATCTGTGTTTAGCCCAAATGGAGTCGAGAAGAGGTTGAAACTGAGTCGTATCCCAAGGCGTGTCAAAAAGAACAGCGCCGTCCTTTGTCAGGAGGTACATTCCATTGGCGGAAATTCTATTTCCTTCATGCTCGTGAAATGTCTTATAAATGTAAAAATCTCCTACAAGACGTTCAATGACCAATTTATTTTCTTGCGAAAAGCAATGCCCAGAGATTAATAATAAAAGAAATAAGTACTTCAATGTGTAGGTTTATTCTACGGTGACACTTTTTGCCAAATTGCGCGGCTGGTCAACATTACAACCTCTTTCAATTGCGATATAATATGATAATAATTGCAAAGGAATGGAAGCTAAAATTGGACTTAAAGCATCCTCTGTCTCTGGTATTTCAATCACATGTTTTGCCATACCTGCTATTACCTTATCACCTTTGTTTGCGATTGCTATTACTTGACCCTTTCTTGCAGCAACTTCCTGAACATTACTAATCGTTTTTTCATGAGCACTACTATTATTTACTAGGAATACGACAGGCATTTCATCATCTATCAAGGCTATTGGTCCGTGCTTCATTTCAGCGGCAGGATATCCTTCGGCATGGATGTATGAAATTTCTTTCAATTTCAGTGCTCCTTCTAGTGCAGCCGGGAAATTATATCCACGACCTAAATATAGAAAATTACTAGCATCTTTATATTCTTTGGCTATAGCTTTAATTTGTGATTCCGTTTCCGACAAGATCGTTTCTATCTTGCTTGGAATTAGTTCTAATTCAGTTAGATATTCTTGTATTCTAGACTTTGAAAGTGTGCCTTTGTTTTCTGCGATCCAGAGTGCTACTAGAAACAAAACAGATACTTGAGAAGTAAACGCTTTGGTACTTGCTACTCCTATTTCAGGACCAGCATGAGTATAACATCCAGCGTCTGATGCTCTCGGAATAGACGATCCTACAACATTGCAGATGCCAAGGATCAAACAACCTTGTTTTTTTGCCATTTCAATTGCAGCTAAGGTATCAGCGGTCTCACCAGATTGTGAAATCGCAATAATGATATCTTCTTTGTCAATCACGGGATTGCGATATCGAAATTCAGAAGCGTATTCTACCTCCACATTGGCACGCGCCAAATCTTCAATCATATATTCTGCCAACAAACCTGCATGCCATGATGTGCCACATGCGACAATAATGATTCTTCGAGAATTCATAATACGATTTTCGTATTCCTCGAGACCACCGAGTTTGATTTTACCATTTTCGATATCTACACGACCACGCACACTATCGTAAATACTTTTGGGTTGTTCGTGAATCTCTTTGAGCATGAAATGTTCATAGCCTCCTTTTTCAATAGCCTCAAGCTTGAGCTCCAATTCCTGTATATATGGCGTTTTTCTCTCGTTCTGAATTGTCTTCAATTCGAACTCTCCATTTCGTTGCAGGACCACCATTTCTTCATCATTGATATACACAACTTTTTTCGTATACTCTATGACGGGTGATGCATCCGAAGCGAGAAAAAATTCTTTTTCACCAATACCTAGAATCAATGGACTTCCTTTGCGAGCTCCAATTAACACATCAGGTTCTTTTTTTGAAAATACAGCGATGGCGTAGGCACCAGTTACTTCATTCAAAGCAAGCCTTACCGCTTTTGCGATATCACATTTTTCATTTTTTTGAATTTCTTCAATGAGCATAACCAAGACCTCGGTATCTGTGTCTGATCGAAAGATATATCCCTTAGACGTTAAAACAGATTTGATTGTAGCATAATTTTCTATTATACCATTATGAATTAGAACAATATCGCCAGATTGGCTTGCATGTGGATGCGCATTGACTTGATTTGGAGGTCCGTGAGTTGCCCATCGTGTATGACCTATACCAAGGCTACCAGATTTATTGGAGCTAGAAGCAAGACCTTCCAGGTCTGATACTTTTCCTTTTTCTTTGATCAACGTAATGTTACCATCTTGTAACATCGCGACTCCAGCACTATCGTAGCCTCTGTACTCTAGCCTTTTGAGTCCTTTGATCAAAATAGGGTAGGCTTCACGTGAACCTATATAACCTACAATTCCACACATAGTTTCGTTTTGATATTTATAATTATGTACCTTCTTTTACTTTTTGTCTATGTAGTATAGAGTTAGTTTTGGTCTCAAAGGTTGCACCGCTTTAGATCCAGCCATAACAACCTGTGAAGGAAGAAAATTTGAGAATTTTGCACCTCCAGTGGTTAGAGGATAGGAGTATATATTTATCTTATGACCTCGAATAAAACCGGAAAGAATATTATTGCAATGCAAGCCAAGGTTATAGGTGTATCGCCTAGCCTGTATGCCATTGATCGTTGTATCTTTGGTACTTATCAAAAATCCTGATAGTCTGCTCTGGTCTTCTATTAAAAACTCTGTGCCTGACAGAGAATCTTGGAACAACAGCCCAATTCCTGGAGATTTAGCAAAGCTGCTATCAATAGTATATAGCGATAACTCAGCCTTGAAGATGCTTTTGTCTTTTGAAAAACCGGCAAGATTTGGGAGTCTAAGTTGCGTATAATAGCTGGCAAGTCCCATATTATAGAGTTTATCGTCACCAAGTACTTTATCTGAATTTGTACTAGCGGTTTGTGCAGCACTTGACAGATCTCTTTCATACTTATTGACTGCCGTAGAGTTATTGCCGCCGGAAGCCAAAACAGAAAGTATGTTCTCCCCGAGGGCATTTTTTCCGTATATTTTTACCTGACATTCATTGTTGGTCAATATCATCAAAAATCCATTTACATCGGCATCACTCGCCGCAATGTGCAACCCACGAAAGACTGCTTGCAACGATGCATTGTCAGCATAAGACCCTGGCGCAATTATCTTCTGTGCTAGAGCTAGTGAGAGAGGAATTCGAATAGACGGGGATATTTTGCCATTGCCGTCGACCA
>CANHJR010000109.1 GCA_947461165.1 Saprospirales bacterium
ATTAAAAAATGAAAGAAATCACAGATTATCGATTGCACTCCACAGAAACCTTATAGATTTGCACTCCGTAGTGATAGCACTATAATTAACCATTAATATCATACGGAAATGACCAAGTATATTTTTGTGACAGGCGGTGTCACTTCATCCTTAGGAAAAGGAATTTTCGCTGCCTCCCTTGCCAAATTACTTCAAGGACACGGATTTACGGTCACTATACAGAAATTTGATCCCTATCTCAATATTGATCCCGGAACATTGAATCCATACGAGCATGGCGAGTGTTATGTGACCGAGGATGGCGCGGAAACGGACTTGGATCTCGGCCATTATGAGCGATTCCTCAATATCCATACTTCACAGGCAAACAACGTCACCACGGGGCGCGTGTATCAAACGGTCCTCGATCGCGAGCGAAAGGGCGATTTTCTAGGCAAAACAGTTCAGGTCATTCCGCATATCACAGATGAGATCAAATCTCGCTTTGAAGCGATCAATCAGTTAACTAAGTACGACTTTATCATCACCGAATTGGGTGGAACCGTTGGAGATATCGAAAGTTTACCATTTATCGAAGCGGTGCGACAATTTATATGGGACAAGGGAAAAGAAAATGCAATCGTCTGTCATCTCACGCTGGTACCATACCTCGCTGCCGCAAAGGAATTGAAGACAAAACCAACACAGCATAGTGTAAAAATGCTTTCTGAATCTGGAATTCAACCAGATATCATTATTTGTAGAACGGAAAAACCAATTCCTTCAGAGGTTCGAAAGAAAATTGCACTATTCTGCAATGTTTCTCTAGATGCCGTCATTCAAGGAATTGATAAGGATACGATCTATGATGTGCCTCTCGAAATGCAGAAAGAAGGCATCGACAAGGTTGTTCTGAAGAAATTAAAAATGAAATCGAAGCAAGAACCCAACCTTCAAAAATGGAAGAAGTTTCTCACGAAATTGAAAAATCCAAACAAGGAGGTTCATATTGCACTTGTTGGAAAATATATCGAGCTACAGGATGCCTATAAGAGCATTTATGAATCATTTATTCACGCGGGTGCTGCCTGCAGTACCAAAGTCGTGGTCAAAGCCATCCACTCCAACAATCTCACCAAGGCCAATGCCGCTGAGATATTGAAAGGATTTGATGGTGTGCTCGTGGCACCTGGATTCGGAGATCGCGCGATTGATGGTAAGATCGAGGCGATTCGATTTATCAGAGAAAACAACATTCCATTTTTAGGGATCTGCCTGGGTATGCAGATGGCTGTCATCGAATATGCGCGCAATGTCGCTGGCCTAGCCGATGCGCATAGCACAGAAATGAATAAAAAGGTAAAACATGCTGTCATCGATATCATGCATTCTCAGAAATCAGTAAAAGCGATGGGCGGCACAATGCGATTGGGAGCCTATGAGTGTGCCATAGAAGAAAAAACACTAGCACACAAACTCTACAAATCCAAAAAGATCTCCGAGCGACATCGTCATCGATATGAATTCAACAATGACTATCTGGATATCCTGCGAAGTCACGGGCTCATCACATCGGGTATCAATACGGAGAATAATCTCGTCGAGATCATCGAGCTGAAAGATCATCCATTTTTTATCGGAGCACAGTATCACCCTGAACTCAAGAGCACACCCGAAAATCCACATCCACTATTTGTGGGACTGATCGAAGCGGCAGTGAAGTATAAGAAATAGAACTCTGAATATAGACCATACGAGGACTTTTCGTTTATCTCGCAATCGGGAAAAGATGCGGGGTATAGACCTGACAAACTAGGTCAAAATCAGCGTTTTTTTTGTCAAGACGGCGTGGTGAAAGACTACGGCTAAAGGCCTTTTTTATAACCAGCACCCGATGCAGCTGTCCGCCGATGGAGAAATTGTGCGTCAGCGAGGGTTATTCACCGACAAAGGGAAAGTTTTATTATAGACCAAATAAAGCACATTTGCGGCAATTGCAACCCGAATGAGAACGTTGCGTTTATAACTTGACCGTCTTTGATTAAAATCTAAATAACACATATAAAGCTAATTAATATCAATAGCTACATAAGGTAATAAGAAAAACCAATTTGAGCAATCTAATTACTTCATTATCACAAATGCACTCCTCCGGTTTTGTTGGTGTTCTGCCTCGCTACATTTTACTCCGTCTGCGCAGTTATTTACCAATTGTGATTCGCCATAGCCTTTGGCTGTTATGCGCGTTTTTGCTATGCCTCGATACACCAAATACTCCATCGTAGATTTAGCTCTGCGTTGAGATAAGGCTTGGTTAAAGGCCTTGCTCTGTCGACTATCCGTATGTGAAGCTATATCAATTTTGATACTAGGATTTTGTTTTAATATTTTTACAATTTTCTCTAATTCCTCTCTGGCATCTGTCCGAACATTCCATTTGTCTAGATCATAATAGATATTTTCAATATTAGGTTTAGAGGCTATCTGTGTTCTAGTTAAATAAATTGCCTTCATAACATCCCCTCCTTTCCCATTTTTTGGCATTCTAAAGCGAACAGTCTCTGCGTTACCAATATATCTAGATCCATCCTCATTCAATTTTGAAGCTGAAATGCTGTAAGCTTCAGACTTCTGCATTCCCGTCACTTTGAAGCGTCCTCCCTCTTTAGACAAGCCATTAGCTTCATCAAGAGTTGTCAGGCCTTTTATATTGACATTAGCACCATCGATAGGAAGATTTGTTTTCTTGTCCAATACGGTGATAACAAATCGAAAACCACCAGGTGCAGCGACTGCTGTAGATTCACTATCCATAACGATTGACGTGCTAACTTCTTTCTCATACAAGGGTATACTAAGTTGAATCTCTTTTGAAGAGTAGGACTTTTTGATAACCTTGATGGTATACGTATTATTAGAGAGTACTTTTTCAAAGAAAAAATCTCCAGCCTCATTAGCAGAAGTTTTTGCCAACTCTATACCTTTGTTGTCGTATAATACTACTGTAACATTAGCTACTGAAAGATTCGTGTTTTTATCGAGTACGTTCCCTACAATTCTAGCATTGTAATCAAATTCAAAGAACGGGTTCATATTGGTAAATACATACAAGTCATCGTCTCCTTGTCCCTCTGGTCTGTTGGAGGTGAATACACCATTATTGGTTTGTCTGTTCCAATTCAAACCAAAATCATCAAAGGCACTATTTAGCGGTGCTTTCAAATGAACTGGACTAGCTCCCTTTTGATTCAAATCCAAGGCAAAGATATCAAAACCTCCTTGTCCTGGGTGGCCGTCTGAGGCAAAAAGCAAGATGTTGTCTTTGGTGACAAAAGGGTAACTCTCTCTGCCTTCGGTATTAATGGTGCTCCCTAGGTTCTCAGGCGCGGAGTAACTGCCATCTTCGTTTATAGATACTTTAAACAAGTCTGATTGACCAAAAGTTTGTTGTGCATCTGAGGCGAAGTATAACGTTTTACCATCTGGAGATAATGCCGGATGCGCTACTCTGGCACTGTCTTTAGCAAAGATATCTTGCACACCTAGGTTCTTCCATTTGCCTTTTTGGTATACAGATTTGTAGATCTTGTATCGTCCGTTGACTACCTTTTTTTGGTTATTTTTTTTCAGCTCATTTTGAGTGTAGTACATTGTCATCCCATCTTTGGTAAACACGGGACTGGCCTCGTGAAAGATAGAAAACGTATTCTTTGAATACAAGAGAGGTTTGCTATAGCTTCCATCAGCTTGTTTAACTGCATAATACAAATTTGTAAAGGGTTGACCTGTTCTAGCATAGATTTGATTCCCTACTGCTTTCGGTCGTGCGCTGGCAAATAAAAGGGTATCGCCTTTAATAGTACTACTATAATCCGAGTATTTGCTATTGGTATTTAGGTTGTTAATTGTAAATACATCACTGCCTTTTTTAATGCTTTCTTGAGCTTTGGTTTGCATATGACTCTTTGTACGCAATTGACTTGGATTTTCTTTTATATACTGCGCGTTGATTTGCTCGGCTTGATCCGTTTTACCTGCTGATTTTAACGATTGACCATAACGGTACAAAAACTCTTTTGGGAAGGTTCCTTTAAGCTCATAACGCTTGGTATACCAATATTCTGCCTTTAGGTAATTCGCATTGAAGTAATTTGCATCTCCTAGCTTTTCATAGATCTGTTCTGATCCCATGCCCTTTTTGGCTAGACGCTCGTAGATTTGAATCGCTGATACATACTCTTCTTTACTGAAGGTTTTATCTGCTTTTTTTATTATTCGCTCTTGTGCGAATAATCCCATTGGAAGTATTAGTAGTAAGACTATTTTTCTTTTCATTGCTGTCAATTTTAGAAGAATCTTGGCGTTTCTAATTGTTGGTTGATTTTAAACAAATCAAATTGCAAGAAGAGCTCGTGAGAACCTGAGTTGAAGTTTGATAACCTTGTAGTTTCTCTATCATAACCATAGCCTATAGAGATATGATCATTCACTTTAAATTCGACTAAAGCCGAAAGTGCTGCGCTCCATCTATAGGATAATCCTACTGTGAATTTCTCATTGATTAAAAAGTTCCCCGATAAATCTACTTGTAACGGTGCACCTGCTACCATTTTTGCTACAAAGGCTGGCTTGAATTTGATATTAGAATTCAAATCATATACTTTACCTCCCATCAAATAAACGTGTTGTCTTCGGTTTGCATCTGTATACGCAAACTCATCATATATTTTAGCTTGTAATATCACTGGAACAGACAATCCCAAGTAGGTATTGGTATTGTAATAAAATAATCCAGCTCCTATATTTGGAGAAAATTGATTGCTAATATTATTACTAAAGGAGACATCACTCGGATTGTAGTGGTTTAACTTATTGTAATCGACATTCAATAGCTGTCCTCCTGCCTTCAAACCAAAGGCCAAACGGCTCTGATTCTCAAAGCGAATCGTATACGAAATATCTACTGCTAGATTCGTCGTCCTACTTGGACCTATTTCATCGTGAAGGATATTACCTCCCAACCCTAGATTCGTACTTTCTAAAGGCTGGTGGTAAGAGAGATTCAGCGTCTTTGGAGCGCCCTCTAATCCTATCCACTGGGTGCGGAATAAACTAAACAATGAACCATATCCCAGCGATCCAGCATAGGCTGGGTTAATCACTGTAGGATTGTACATGTACTGTGTATACTGTGGCTCCTGTTGAGCCGATGCACTCAACCCGAACAGAATAAACAAACTATAAATTAATTTTTTCATCTATCTAATGTATTACGTTTATAATGAATTATCTTTTAATGAATAAGTAACCTGAACGTTGTTTTTCGATACCTGCTGTGTTCACATAACGCAGGATGTAGAAATACGTATCTTCTGGTAACTGCATACCTCTATTGACGGTAAAGCGTCCATCA